>JACDAN010000183.1 GCA_013695385.1 Actinomycetota bacterium
GCGTTAGATCGTGCATCCGGACGCGCGAGATCGTGGCATCAACCATCTAGGCCTGCGCGCCGACGGCTTCTCCAACCGACGCGGCGACGCGCTCGGTGAGGTCGGCGAGGCGGCAGCTGTAGCCCCATTCGTTGTCGTACCAGCCGATCACCTTGACCATTCGGCCGCTGGCCATCGTCGACAGCCCGTCGATGATGCAGGAGGCGGGGTTGCCCACGATGTCCGCCGAGACGATTGCGTCCTCGGTGTAGACCATGATCCCGTCGAGCTCGCCCTTGGCGGCCCGCCCGTAGGCGGCGTTGACCTCGTCGACGCTCGCCTCGCGCTCGAGGATGCAGACGAGGTCGGTGACGCTCCCGTCCGGAACCGGCACCCGCATCGCTATGCCGTCGAGCTTGCCCTTGAGCTCGGGCAGCACGAGCGCCGTCGCCTTCGCCGCGCCCGTGCTCGCAGGGATGATGCTCTGCGGCGCCGCGCGCATCCGGCGCAGGTCGGGCTTGCCCTTGCGGGTGAGCGCGATCTGATCCTGGAGCTGCTGCTCGGTCGTATACGCGTGGATCGTCGTCATGAAGCCCTGCTCGATCCCGAACTCCTCCAGGAGTACCTTCGCCATGGGTGCCACGGAGTTCGTCGTGCAGGAGGCATTGGAGATGACGTGGTGCTGCTCGGGATCGTAGGTGTCGTCGTTCACGCCCAGGACGATGGTCACGTCGGGGTCGGTCGCGGGAGCCGAGATGATGACCTTCTTCGCGCCGGCGTCCAGATGCTTCTGGGCTCCTTCCCGGGACGTGAAGATCCCGGTCGACTCGACGACCACATCGATGCCGAGCTCGCCCCACGGGAGCGCCTCGGGCTCGCGCTCGGAGAGCACCCGCACCGAATTCCCGTCCACGATCAGCTCGCCTTCGCCGTGCCCGATCTCGGCCTGCAGGACGCCGTGGGTCGAGTCGTACTTGAGCATGTGGGCGAGCACGTCGTCGGAGGCGAGGTCGTTGAGCGCGACCACCTCGAATTGAGGCTCGCGCTTCAGATACGCGCGGAAGAAGTTCCTTCCAATCCGTCCGAATCCGTTGATGGCTACGCGTTTCATCGATCCCCCTTGTCGCTGGCGCGAGTCTAGTCTCACCCGCGCGGAGGATGAACGGCGCCGGCGGGTAGCCGAAGCAGGAAAGGTATACCGCGCCTCACCTCCCTATCCGCCTGTCTGGTCGCCGCCCTCGCCCTGACCGGCTCCGCCTCCGGCGCCGTCCGGGTCGGAGTCGCGGACGACCTCGGGCTCGTGAACGACTACGCGAGCTGGTTCTTCGACAGCCTGGGCGACCTGGGGATGACAGAGAATCGCGTGTCGGTCTCCTTCGATGCCTCCGACCCGGCGACGATCCAGAACCGCCCCGCGCTCGACACCTACCTTCCCCTGGCTGCGCTGCGCGGAACGCGGGTGGTCTTCTCCGTCGCTCCCAGCAAGGCGAAGGGGATCACGGAGACCCCCGGCACCGTGGACTCGTACGCGACCTACGTGAAGCTTCTTGCCGAGACCTACCCGACCGTCACGGATTTCATCGTCGGCAACGAGCCGAACCAGCCGCGCTTCAACCCGGCGAGGACGACGAGCTTCTCCGCGCCGCTTCGCATCATCGGCCGCCGCTAAGAAATGTTGCGTTCCCGTTTGGGCGGGACCGAGCTTTCCGTCATACTCAGCCGACGGCGGGTCTGCGCTCGTCCGGCGCCGAATTCAGACCCCGTTCGGCGCCAAGGTCCGGAGCGCGGTTCAACTGGAGGGGGAGGTCGTCCTCGGAGCTTCCCCTCCGGCCCGCCGCTTTCAGCGGCGGGCCCTCGTACGACGGCCGCGCCCGCATAGCCGGTAGGCCTCCAAGCGGCATCGCAAGCGATACGTCAGCGGCCCGCCTTTCACTCGCTACCCAGGTGGCGCCCTCCAGCCTTAGGTCTGGGACAGGAGGATGAGCTTCTGTAGTCGGCGGTGGACGGTCGCCTTCGTCGCGGGCGGTCGGCACTTCAGACCGAGCTCGCGCAGGGAGAGCGCGGGGTGAGCCAGTCGGAGCTCGGCGAGCTCGCGAAGCTCCGCGGGCAGCCTGGCCAGGGCGCCGCGGCGCTCGAGCCTGCGGAGAGCCCGCAACTGCGCCCCCGCCGCCCGGCTCGTGCGGACGAGGTTTGCGTGATCGGCATTCGCCAGGCGATTCGCGCGGGACTTCGCAGACCCCACGACCGCGCGCTCCGCGAACGTCAGAACCGCCCCGGCCGCGCCGGCCGTCGCGAGGACATCGGCGATCGCCTCCGCCCCCTTCGCGTAGGCGACCGCGTGGCCCACCCGCTCACCAACCGTCAGGCATACCCCTTCGGACGCGGCCACCTCGGTGATGAACTCCGCGCCGCCCCGCTCGCCCGTCCGGATCTCGAGGTGCGCCCGGGACACACTGCCTCCTCCCAGAAGGGCGCCCCGCAGATACGCACCGCGACAGCACGCCCTGGCGACAAGGCGCTTCGGCGGCCGCTCGAGCGGCGCCAGACCGACCGTCACGACCCCGGCCTCGTGGAGCACCTGGAGGGCACGGTTTCGTCCCGGCACGTGGAGCTGGTACCGCGTGCCCGAGTCGAATGCCCGACGTCGATAACTCCTGATCTCGCACTCGACGTCGAACGACCGGAGGAGGGCGAACGCCCGGCGCGCCACGGCCGAGGTGGAGAGGTCGAGATGAACGGAGACCTCTCCGCGTCCGCGGAGATGGATCGAGCCCGCGGTGTGGAACAGCGCGGACAGCTCCGCCAGCCGGTCGCACTCCCGTCGAGGTGCGATGCCGGCCAGCTCGTTGCGGACGTCCTCCGAGAGTGGCATCCGGTTCGAATATACGATCAACGGGTGAGCGCTCCAGGACGTTTCCGCCCCCCGGCCCCGCACAACGAGCCGATCAAGGACTACGTGCCGGGCTCTCCCGAACGCGTGGAGCTGAAGCGGCGGCTCGACGAGCTCCGCAGCACGCGCCTCGACATCCCGCTCGTGATCGGCGGCGAGGAGGTCAGAACGGGCAACACGTTCGAGGCTGTCGAGCCGCACAGCAAGAAGAGCGTCCTCGCCGACGTGCACAAGGGCGGGCCCGCCGAGGTCGAGCGGGCGGTGAAGGCCGCGGCCGAGGCGTGGAAGGATTGGCACCGCTGGCCGTGGGAGGAACGCGCTGCGGTCGTGCTTCGCGCGGCAGACCTCTTGGCCGGCCCCTGGCGCTCGACGCTCACGGCCGCCACGATGCTGAACCAGTCGAAGACCGCCCACCAGGCCGAGATCGACGCAGCCTGCGAGCTGATCGACTTCCTCCGCTTCAACGTCGAGTTCATGCTCCGCATCTACGAGGAGCAGCCGAAGTCCTCACCCGGGGTCTGGAACCGGATGGAGTACCGGCCGCTCGAAGGGTTCGTGTTCGCGGTGACACCGTTCAACTTCACAGCCATCGCCGGGAACCTCCCGACCTCGGCCGCCCTCATGGGGAACACCGTCGTCTGGAAGCCGGCATCGACGGCAGCCTTCTCCGCGCACTGGGTGATGCGCCTCCTGGACGCGGCCGGGATGCCGCCGGGCGTCATCAACCTCGTCTACGGCGCGGGTGCCGAGGTAGGCGATGCAGTGCTCTCCAGCCCAGACCTCGCCGGGGTGCATTTTACGGGCTCGACGCCGGTCTTCCAGGGCATGTGGAAGACGATCGGCGACAACATCGCCGGCTACCGGAACTACCCGCGCATCGTGGGCGAGACCGGCGGCAAGGATTTCATCCTCGCTCACCCCTCCGCCGATGTGGAGGCCGTCGCCACCGCGATCCTGCGCGGCTCCTTCGAGTACCAGGGGCAGAAGTGCTCGGCGTCGTCACGGGTCTACGCACCGTCGAACATGTGGCCCGAGCTCCGCGAGCGGCTCGTGAAGGAGGTTGCGACGATCCGTATGGGCGACGTCACGGACTTCTCGAACTACATGGGCGCCGTGATCGACCAGAAGGCCTGGCGAGGCCACAAGAAGGCGATCGACTCGGCCTCCGAGAACGCTGCGGAGGTCGTCGTGGGCGGCGGCGCCGACGACAGCGAGGGTTTCTTCATCCAGCCGACCGTACTGGAGACCAGCGACCCGAGCTCCCAGCTGATGCAGGACGAGCTCTTCGGTCCGATCGTCACCACCTACGTGTATCCCGAGAAGAAGTGGGAGGAGACGCTGGAGCTCGTGGACGACAATCCGTACGGGCTCACGGGCGCGGTCTTCTCCGAAGACCGGGCGGCAATCGACCAGGCACAGGAGAAGCTGCGCTACACGGCCGGGAACTTCTACGTCAACGACAAGCCGACGGGCGCGGTCGTCGGGCAGCAGCCCTTCGGCGGCGCCCGAGGCTCGGGGACGAACGACAAGGCGGGGTCGATGTGGAACCTGATCCGCTGGGTCAGCCCCCGGACGATCAAGGAGACGTTCGTCCCGGCCCGCGACTACCGCTATCCGTTCATGGCACCCGACGGAGACGGTTCCGCACCGGACCGGCCTTAATAGAGGCTGAACAACCGGCGGTGAGCGGCGGCGTCTGACTGAGCATGGGCCGCCCGGTCATCCTGGTCACGGCGGCGGCTCTCCTTCTTTTCGTCGGCGCGGCCGGCGCGGCACGCGTGACGGGGACCCCGCGTGCCGACTTCCTGCGTGGAGGTCCGCGGGCCGACGTGCTCGACGGACGGGGCGGCAGCGACCGCATCAAGGTTGAGGGCGGCGGCCGGGACCGGGTCCAGTGCGGGAAGGGGTCGTACGACCTCGTCAACGCCGATCTCTCAGACCGTGTGGCCGGGGATTGCGAAACGGTTGCACGGGTAGTAGCGCGCGATCCCTATCGCACGCCCGCTCAGCACGCGACGATTGCCGAGCCCGACTCCTTCGCCTGGGGCAACACGGTGGTCACCGCCTTCCAGTCCGGCCGGTTCCGCGACGGCGCGGCCGTCAACACCGGCTGGGCGACCTCTCGGGACGGAGGACGAACCTGGCGCTCGGGCACTCTCCCCTCCCTGACCGTGAGCTCTCGGCCCGCCGGACGTTGGCAGCGCGCGAGCGATCCCGTCGTCGCCTATGACGCGGCGCACGGTGTCTGGCTGATCGCCTCTCTGGCGCTGACCGCCGGCGATGCTGCCGCGGTTGTCGTCAACCGCTCTTCGGACGGCCTCACTTGGAGTGCTCCAGTGACCGTGGTCGAGGCACCGTGGGAACCGAACCTGCTGCTCGACAAGGAGTGGATCGTCTGCGACAACGGCGCTGCGAGCACTCATCGTGGGAGTTGCTACGCGACCTACAGCGACTTCCGAACGTTTCGGCTCGAGTTCCAGGCCTCGCGCGACGGCGGCCTCACCTGGGGCCCGCAGGTGTCGGCGCCCGAGAACGCGGGGCGAGCATCGATCGTCGGCCGCTGGGCACCGGCACCCCAGCCGGTCGTCCAGCCGGACGGCGATCTGATCGTCCCGTACTACGACGAGGATCGCGTCGCGTCGGTCCGATCGGTGGACGGTGGCCGCTCGTTCGAGCGCCCTGTCACGGTCTCCCCGACCAGATTCAGGGCGACCCCGGGCCTCCGAGCACCCCCGCTCCCGAGTGCGGAGGTGGACGTGAACGGCGTCGTCTACGTCGTCTGGCCGGACTGCCGCTCCCGGCCCTCGTGCCGGTTCGACGATCTCGTCATCTCCCGCTCGGTGGACGGCAACGCCTGGTCCACCCCCACCCGCATCCCGATCGCGCCGCGATCCTCCCAGGCCGACTTCGTCATCCCCGGGATCGGAGTCGATGCAACGGGGGCCGGCCGGCTTGCGGTCACGTACTACGTCCTCCGCGGCGGCCAGTACCTCGACGCAGGCTTCATCTCCTCTGAAGACGGCGGCCGGAGCTGGCGGCCGCCACGGCGCCTGAACGCCCAGACGATGCAGCTCGACTGGGTCGCGCAGGCCGGGGGCGCGATGGTCGGCGACTACATCTCGACCTCGTGGAGCGGCGGCCGGGCGGTTGCCGTGTTCGTCCTCGCCAACCGGCCCCGCCAGCGTTTCGACCAACCACTCTTCGCCGCCTCTATCCGCCCCTAAGCGCGGCCTGCCTTGTGCAGCTGGGCGTAGATCGCCCGCGCCGTCCTCGCGGGGATCCCCGGCACGCCTTCCAGCTCCTCCTGACTCGCCGCGAGAAACCGCTCCGCCGACCCGAAGTGTCGGATCAGCGCACGGCGCCGCGCAGGCCCGACGCCGGCCAGCGTGTCGAAGATTGACTCCCGCGCCCGAGACTCTCGCCGTTGCCTGTGGAAACCGAGCGCGAAGCGGTGGGCCTCGTCCCGAACACGCTGTAACAACTGCAAGCCGGGCGAATGGCGCTCCAGGCGGATTGGATCGGGGCGATCGGGGACGAAGACCTCTTCCACTCTCTTCGCCAGCGAGATGACGGCGACCCGCGGCAGGTCGTACGCCTGCATTGCCTGGATCGCCGCCGAGAGCTGCCCTTTGCCGCCGTCGATCACGACGAGGTTCGGCGCCGACGCGAACCCCTCGTCGTGGTCTGCCTCGGTACCCGTGCCGACTCGGGCAAAACGTCGCGACACCGCTTCCGCCAGGGCGGCGTAGTCGTCCTGGCCGTCGATCTTTCGAATCCCGAACTTGCGGTAGTGCGCCTTCTTCGGGACGCCGTCCTGGAAGACCACCATGGCCGAGACCGGTGACTCCTCCTGGATGTTCGAGACGTCGAAGCACTCGATCCGCAGCGGCAGGCTCTCGAGGTTCAGCACTTCGCGAAGCTCTTCCAGGGCCTCCACGCGCCGGAGTCTCGAGGACTCGGAACGCGCTGTGTCAGCCTCGAGCGCAAGGTGAGCGTTCTGGTCGGCGAGCTCCTGCAGGCGCCGCTTCTCGCCCCGCTCCGCGGGCCGGACCGAGACCTGCGATCCACGCCGTTCGCTCAGAAACCCGGCGAGGGCGGTCGTGTTTACGGCCCCGCGCGGGACGATGATCTGCGGCGGCACCGATGGCGCCGAGCTGTAGTACTCCACGCAGAAGGCTTCGAGGACGCTCTCGACGTCACGGTCCTGCACGTTCTCGAGGTGGAAGCCGTAGCGGTCGACCATGCGGCCATCCCGAAGCGGAAAGATCTGCACCGCGGCGCGATTTCCCTCGATCGCGATCCCCAGAACGTCCACCGTGCCGACGGCGCGCTTGTCCGCGGCCTGGCGCTCGGCGAGGTGCCTGACCGAGAACAGGCGGTTCCGGAAGCGCGCAGCCTCCTCGAAGTGCTCGTGCGCGGCCGCATTCCTCATCCGCCGCTCGAGCTCCGCGATGATCGGCCGCGACTCGCCCGAGAGGAACTCGATCACGCCCTCGATGACCTTTCGGTACTCCTCCTTCGAGATGTACTTCACGCAGGGCGCGTAGCAGCGGTCGATGTGGAAGTCGAGGCACGGGATGCCCGAGTGGCGGCCGGGCTTCGGGCCCTCACAGGGACGGAAGCGGAAGACGCGGTTGAGCACGTCCAGCGTCTCTCGAACCTTCTTCGCATTGGCGTAGGGCCCGAAGTAGACGACCCCGCGGCGGTGCCGCTCCCGCGTGAACATCACGCGCGGGTAGTCCTCCTCGACCGTCACGGCAATGTAGGGGAACGACTTGTCGTCCCGGAGCCGGACGTTGAACGGCGGGCGGTGGCGCTTGACGAGGTTCTGCTCCAGGTGGAGGGCCTCGACCTCGCTGCCGGTGACGATCACCTCGAGGTCCGCGATTCGGGCGACCATCCGGGCGATCCCCGACCGGGTGTCGCCGCTCCGCTGGAAATAGCTGCGGACCCGCGGGCGCAGCGTTTTCGCCTTCCCGACGTAGAGGATCTTTCCCGCGGAGTCGCGGAAGAGGTAGACGCCCGGCTTCGCCGGGAGCCCTTTGAGCTGTGCCTCGAGCGCCGTGGCCATTTCGGCCCAGCCTAGCCAGCAGCTACCCTCGCGCCCCATGCGCCGGTGGGGCCTTATCGGATTGGCGATTGCCGCCCTCGCGGCCGGCGGCTTCTTCCTCGCAACGCGCGGTTCCGACGATGATCGGCCGGGTGACGGCGCAGCGAACGGCACGGCTGCCGGGGAGCGGACCGACGCCGACGGCCGGACTGCCGGGACGACGAGCTCTAGCGGTGGCACTGGCGGAACGCCGGGCCCAGGTAGCACAACGACGAGCCCCAACGGCGAGGCGACGACAGGCGGAAGTGCGAGCACCGGTGCCGGCCTGCCCCCGAGGCGAACGGGCGGCGAGGGCGGGTTCGCAGTCGGGGTCTGGGAGTACTTCCTGCGCGATCCCGATCCTGCTGTCGCACGCCGCAAGATGGGCGACGCGCGACGGGCGGGCTTCGACTCGGTCATCGTCCAGCTCTTTTGGGCTCCCGGCCAGCGGGCGCCGGCCGCGAACGAGGTTGCGGAGCTCCGCAATGCCGGCCTCGCAGCTCGTGAGGCGCGGGTCGAGCCGCTCGTGATCGTTACGCACGTGGGCAGCCGGACGACGCCGAGGACGGCACGCCGGCGCCGCGACTTCGCGGCCTACGCGGCCGCACTCGTTCGGGCCGTGCCCGAGTTCCGCGACGTGATCGTTGCGAACGAGCCGAATCTCAACCGCTTCTGGCTCCCTCAGTTCGGGCCGGGCGGCGAGAACGTCGCCGCACGCGATTACCTCGCCCTGCTCGCAGCGACCTACGACGCCCTGAAGGCCGTGTCGAGCGAGATCCGGATCATCGGCGGAGCACTCGCGCCGCGCGGCGGCGACGACCCGAGCTCGTCGCGGCACACGCACTCCCCCACGGCCTTCATTCGCGACCTCGGGCGGTACTACCGCGCGTCCGGCCGTGACCGGCCCGTGATGGACGCCTTCGCGCATCATCCCTACCTCGAGAGCTCGCGGGTGCCGCCGTCGTTCGCCCACCCGCAGACGACGACGATCGCGCTCGCCGACTACCGGAAGCTCGTCGCGCTGCTCGGCGAGGCCTTCGACGGCACGGCCCAGCGTGGCTCGAAGATCCCGATCATCTACACGGAGTACGGCGTGCAGACGCGGATCCCGCCCAAGAAGACCGGCGTCTACACGAACCTCTCGTCCCCGGCCGCGGCGGACGCGGTCTCGGAGGCCATGCAGGGCCGCTACTACCGCCAGGCGATGGCGATCGCCTGCCGGCAGCCGACGGTGGTCGGCCTGTACGTCTTCCACGTGTGGGACGAGCCCGACCTGCTGGGTTGGCAATCGGGCTCGTACTACGCCGATCACACGCCCAAGTCGAGCCGAGATGCCCTCGCGAATCTACGATCCTGTCGATGAGCGGCCAGTACGTCGCCTACAGCTTCTACCGGGTCGATCCCGCCTGGCGCCGGCTTCCCGTCGAGGAGCGCATGGCGGGCAAGGACGCGTTCGCCGACGTGGTCGAGGAGTGGGCAGGCCGCATGGACGGGTTGCACGCCTACTCCGTGGCGGGCGTCCGGCCCGACTGTGACTTCTTCCTCTGGAAGATCACGCAGCGCTACTCGGATCTCGGCGACCTCGGCGCCGACCTGAACGGGACGCCCCTCGCGGGCTGGCTCGAGACGCCCTACTCCTACCTCGCGACGACCAAGGCCTCGCAGTACACGGCCGCCCGGCGACCCCGGAAGGTCGTCCCACGAGGTTCACCGTACCTCGTGGTCTACCCGTTCGTGAAACTTCGATCCTGGTACGCGCTCCCCGAGGAGGATCGGCAGCGAGCGATGGACGAGCACATCCGCATCGGCGCCGAGTTCGCCTCGATCACGAACCACACGACCTACTCCTTCGGCATCGACGACCAGGAGTTCATGACGGCCTTCGAGTGCGAGGAGCCCGCCGACTTCATGCATCTCATGCTCACGCTCCGCGACAGCGAAGCGAGCCGGTACACCGAGCGCGACACCCCGATCTTCGTCGGTCAGACGATGGAGATCCGCGCGGTGCTCGACGCGCTCGACGGCTCCGGAGTCCGAGCCGAGGCATGAGAGCAAGGGCCGAGACCATCTCTTCGGCGGCGCCGGCGTCGACCGCTGCCGCACCGACCACGTACGGATCTGTCCGTAACCTCCCCTGCATGGCCGAGGAACCGACGGGCGAGCGTCCGCCGCTGATCG
This sequence comes from Actinomycetota bacterium, assembly GCA_013695385.1. Lineage (GTDB taxonomy): Bacteria > Actinomycetota > Thermoleophilia > Gaiellales > Gaiellaceae > JACDAN01. Next base: position 10,137 of record JACDAN010000183.1, read on the forward strand.
AACGCGTACGCGCCCGGCGCGAGCAGCATCGCGGGCGCAGCCGTTTCTACCGCATCGGGTTCGCGAGCCTCGGCTTTCTCGTCCTCGCCGCAGGCGTGGTCATGCTCGTCACGCCGGGACCCGGCCTCCCGGTGATCGTGCTCGGGCTGGCGATGCTCGCGCTCGAGTTCGCGTGGGCCGAACGCTGGCTCGAGCGGCTCCTCGAGAAGGCGGAGCAGGCCGTGGAGCAGGTCGCGCACGGAAGTCCAGTGCGGCGGGCTCTCGTCCTTGGCGCGGGCGTGCTGACGCTCGCCTTCGTCGTCGCTGGGTTCGTCCTCTGGGATGTACCGCTTCTGCCCGGATAACCGGATCCGCCCTAAGATAGGTCCGTGGGCTGGCTCTGGATCGCGTTGCTCGCCTGCGCCGTCGCCGTGCTCCTGGCGGCGGAGTGGCCCCGACTAGCCGAGCGGTTCGGCTACGTGAGTCGCCGCGAGCGAGTGCGGGCAAGGAGGAAATCGAATCTCCGGGTTCTCCGCCCCGAGGACGAGGACGATTTCGCCGCGAGCGTCGAGCGAGACCTCGCCCAGCTCCCGACGATCGAGGAGCGAGACCGGAAGAAGTAACCGCTAGCGTACGGTGAAAGCGAGGGCCCGAACGGTCGTGTTCGGCAGGATCCGCAGGGCGTTTTCCATGTTCTTCGCCTCCTGGTGATCGGATACCTGGATCACGAGTCGGTGTCTTCCCCGCCGAAGGCTCCCTACCGGCACCTCGATCCTGATCCGGCCGCGAGAAACGGTGTAGAAAGGGGTTCTCGAGACGCCGTCCACCGACGCAAAGATGGCTGCTGGGTCGACCCCCGCGCCACCGTCGGACGCTACGAGCGCCAGCCTCGTTCCCGAGCGTACCGAGCGCGCGAGGAGTCGGACCCGCGGGGGTGTCTCGTCACCGACCCAGAATCGAAAGCGGAAGCGACCCGCACCGGAGCGTCTCGCACTGTCGAAGACCACGGAGTACGACCCGGCGGCGGGACGGATCACGCCCGAGACGAGCTCGAAGTCGAGGAAGGTGGGGAGGTAGGGGTTCGTGTTGAGCGGCAGCGCCGTCGGGCCGGCCAACCTGTTCTCGTCCTCGCCGAGGACGATCCGCGGCTGCACCGTGACGCCCTTCCGTCGATCGAGGATCGCGACGCCGAAGTTCGCGGCCGGCCGCCTGAGCCGGACGCGGAATACCTCCTCCGGCCCGGCGAGGATTCGCGTGATCCCGGCGCCGCTCGGGTTCTCGGGGTAGCGGTAGGCCGCCACGAGAGCACGCCGCCCGCGTGTGTTTCCGCCGTACGTGCCCGTACGGCGAAGCGCACGGGCAGGATGACGCCCGAGCCTCGGAACCGTCACTCGACCCCAGAAGGGGATGCGGCGCACCTCGGCCTCCCGCTGCAGCACGAGGAAGCCGGTGACGTCTCCCCCAGGAGCCGCAGCGCTTGCGCGAAGGCTCAGCCGGAACGGGCCCGGCACGGTCACGCGACTCGGGGTCGCGAGACTCACGCCCGGCGACCGCCCTTGCGTGGTGAGGGAGACGCTCCATTCGCCGGCGCCGCCACCGGCGTCTATGAGCTGGCCGCTCCGCTGAACGGTTCGACCTCGTCGGGCGAAGCCGAGGGATACAGCAGTCGGCGAAGCGAAGAGCAACGGGCGATCGGCGCGGACGAGATCGATTATCCCGCCGCCCTGGCGAGTGGTCAATGCCTCTCCGGGCGAGCCGTCGCGTGCAGGGCGGCCCGTGGTCGTCAACGCGGATTTCACCTGTGCGGGAGTCCACGTCGGATGCCTCTGCCGGAGGACGGCCGCCGCGCCCGCGACGTGCGGCGCGGCCATGCTCGTGCCCGAAAGGGCCTCCCAGGTTCCTCGGCGGGCCGGGACCGACGAGACGATCCCGACTCCCGGGGCCGAGACCTCGGGCTTCAGGCGCAAGCTGATCGGGGTCGGCCCGGCCGACGAGAACCCGGCCACCTGGCCGCCCACCGACGTCGCTCCGACGGTGATCGCCGACTCGGCGGCACCGGGCGAGGAAACCGAACCTCGCCCGAAGGAGGTGAAGTCGTTCCCCGCAGAGACCACAGGGACGACGCCCGCCGCGGCCGCACCGTCGATGGCACGAATGACGATGTCTCGGCCGACCGGAATCTCGGGCTCGCCCAGGGAGAGGTTCACGACGTCCATCCCGTCGCGGACCGCCGCCTCGATCCCGGCGGCGATCTCGGGGGAGTTGCCGTCGAGCCCCACATTCGAAGCCGTCGGAACGGTGAGCACGCGGTAGTTCCCGAGGTACGCCCGAGGGGCCACACCGGAGAGGCGCACCACGGTGCCGCCCGATGGGGCCGGCGTGCTGTTGTTGCCTGCAGCGATTCCGGCGACGTGTGTCGCGTGCTCGGACTTGGCTTCGTCGAAGGGCAGTCCGGCGTTCCGTGGGCGCGGGGAGGGGGCGGGGAACACTCTCGATGCGATCACCTTGGCCGTCGTAAAGGCGGGTTGGCCTTTCGGAAATCCGGGTGGCATCGTGTAGCCGGCCGGGTCGAAGAACGCATGACGGTGATCGATTCCGTCGTCGACGATGCCGATCTTCATCCCCTGTCCCGCAGTAGACAGCCCCGGCCCCCAAAGGGCGGGGGCTCCGATCGCCGCAGGGCTGCGGTCGAGCGTCGCTCGGTAGCTCGAGCTGCGGTAGACCTCGGCGACCCCGACGATGTCGCCGAGCCGCCCGACCGACCCCCGGGGCACGAGAACGGCGAGGCCGTTGAGGACGACCGAGTAGCGCCACCGGATCTCGGCGCCCGGAACCGCAGCGAGCACCCGTGTTTCGACCTGGGACTGCTCGACCCGCAACTGCACGAGACGCCGAAGCGTCGCGGGCGAGTCGAGGTCGAGGCGGCCTCGGGAGCGCGGCAGCTGCGATCTGGACGCCGAGGGTGCTCGGAGCTCGAGCACCACCTGCACCATCGGGCCCGAAGCGCGCTGATCGGGACCGCGCGCAGCCGCGAGCGCCGGCAGCGCTCCGACCAGCAAGACCCCGAAGAGAAGCGCCTTCCTCAGACGCGGAATGGTACGTACAGCGCGTAAAGGAACCGGGATCCCACGGCTACACTGCCCGCTTCGCGCGGATGTGGCGGAATTGGTAGACGCGCACGGTTCAGGGCCGTGTGGGGGAAACCCCGTGGAGGTTCAAGTCCTCTCATCCGCATAGCCAGATCAGGTGGCTTCCTGGCCCGTTCGTGGCCCAAACCCTCGATAGAAGGCGGTGTCGGATGAAGTGGGAGTACTACGTCGCTCCACGCTGATTGCGAAGCCGCGGCCGCGCTTCTCGAGATCCGCTCAGATGAGCAGCGGCGTCCATGCCGATTCCCGGCCGAGCCTTAGATCACGTCGATTGTGGGAGCGTCTGCTGCGTCCGGCCATTCGCGCGACGGATGCGCAGCCAACCGGTTCGGACCACGCGGACCCTGACCAAAGATGGCGCGACGCTGCGCGAGCGGACCCGGTGCAGTAGTGCCGGGTCCGCTCGGCTTCCAGCGCGCTGGCGGCCTACGGCTACTTGCTCAGCTGGCCCCGTACAGCGCCCGCGCCATACAGCGGTTGCGTGTGAACGTTGACGTAGTAGTTCTCGGGGTTCTGCATGATCGCCTTGATTAGCTCGCAATCGGCAGTCACGCAGCCGCTACTCGTTCCGCTTTCATCCGGCGGGGTCAGGGGAACGACGACCGGCCCGTTCTTGGTAACGGTGCCGACGTGGATGTGCGCACCCGTCGCCGGGAGCGTGATGTTGGAGACGGAGAGCTCGAAGCACACCTGCTCCTGGCCAGGGTTCAGCGTGGATGACTACGCGCCGGGCTTCCCGATCATCAGGTAGATGAACGAGATGATGATCACGATCACCACTATTCCCAACACTTGCATGAGGGGCGCCGCAGCCTCGCGCTGGAGCTCCTCGCTATCGTTCACCCCTTGGCCGACAAGCTCGCGGGCCTTGCGGGCGACCTGTTGCGAGTGCCGGCCGAGGACTCCGCCGCCGACCCCGAGCGCTATCACGAACAGGACGTAGGAAGCTATCAGCCAGCCCTTCAACGCCCAATCGCCGTCGCGCACCAGCCAGGTGCCAAAGACGATCGTTCCCAGCGCGGCGGGGATCGTGACGAAGTGCTCCACCTTCGCCGAGAGGCCCGCAAAGGCGGCAAGCACCTTCGTGCTCGATGACTTCGTCGAGGCGATGCCGAGAGCCGTCGAGGTCGCGGCGCCTCCAACAAGGAACAGTACGCTCACAATGTGAAGGAAGAGAAGCCACTGGTACTTGGACACGGGTGCGACCCTCTCATAAGCACGCTGGCCCTGCACGAAACCCCCGGAGCAACGGCGAGAGGCGGCTCGTCTGGGCCAGCGTCCGGGAATGTCCCCCGAGCTGCATAACACGCAGGACGATCGCTACACGCGCGATCCCCCTGCGCAGTCCCAAAAAAGCTAGACGGAATCGATGTCTGTTGGCCCGCGGGAACCGGTCGGGCCGCGCTCGTAATAGCTACCGACCTCGTCGCGGTACCCGTCCTGCCGAGACGTGCTGTCATCGAACTCGGGAGCGTCCTTGATCTCGTCCTTGCTCCGGTTGACATACACCTTCTCGTCATTTCGGTCGACTCGATCGATCACGCCTGCCGGCAACATCCTCTTCTTGCCAAAGATCCATGGCCCTGTGTCGACGACGATGTAGCTCGAGCCGACTTCGTTGGTCGCCTCATCAACCTTCCCGATTCCC
>JACDAN010000258.1 GCA_013695385.1 Actinomycetota bacterium
AGCGGCACCTGCGAGGCGATTCCGGCCGCCTCGGCGTCGATCACGCCGATCGCGTTCGCGTCCACCCGCGAGAGGAAGTCGTTGCCGGACGTGCGGGCGAGGACCACCGCGACGACGGCCGCCACGAGCGCGATGCCCGCGACCACGGCGCCGGCCAACCGGTTTGGTGTGACTCGCGGTCGCTTCCGCGTGGTGACTACGGGAAGCGGAGGGAGCCCCGCTTCGGGCACCACCTCGATCACGCGCACGGGCTTCTCGAGGCCCTTCAGCCGAACCGGCCGGCGCTCAACGAACCGGATGCCTTCGAGCCGGCGGGCGAGGCTAACGACGGTGTCAGTGGCAAGAATCTGACCGGGTCCGGCCAGGCTGCAAAGTCGCGCAGCCGTGTTTAGAGCCCCACCGCGGTAGCCGCCCTCGATCCGGACCGCCTCCCCTGCGTCGAGTCCTACCCCAATCGGAAGCGGGAACCCGGGACCATCGTCAGTCTCACGACGAAACCTCATCTGCAACTCGACCGCCGTCCGGACGGCCTGACGGGCCGAGCCGAAGACGCATAGAGCCTCGTCTCCGCGTAGCTCGATCAGTTCGCCGCCGCAAGAGAGAACGGTCTCGCGGGCGAGGTCGGCGAATGCGGCGGCGAGCCGGCCCGCCTCTTCGTCGCCGCGCTCCTGCGTGAAGCGTGTGTACCCGCGAACGTCGGCGATCAGGAAGGTGAGGATTGCTGGCGCAAATGAGCCGCGCTGAGAGGGCGCAGTTTCCTCGCCTTGGGCCGTCAAGTCGCCCTCGGTCGAGCTCTCGCTCATGTCAGCCACGGCGGTAGCCTACGACGCCGAAGCCGCGCATCAAACCTACGCAAGCAAGAACGCCATTTCTCACGCCGTTCCAAGCCTTACTCCCAGGCTGCGGCGTCAGCCTCGTTCAACAGGCACGACGCAAACCAAGTCGCAGGCTATTTTGGTCAAGCGTCTCACGGTCGTCTCATCGGCCCGACCTACCGTGATCCCATCGATACCCGAAGCAGGAGGTTGGAGATGACACGCAAGAAGATCGCAGTCGCAGCCGTCACGGTGGGGATCCTGGCCGCCGCGACAGGAGGCATCGCAGTGGCAGGTGGCGTTGGCGACAACGACGAGGCGCTGAGTGGCCGGGCACTCGAGCGGGCGACCTCGGCTGCCCTGGCGCACACGGGAGGCGGACGGGTCACCGAGACGGAGATTGGCGACAGCGGTGCCGCTTACGGCGTCGAGGTCAAGCTGGCCAACGGGAAGCAGGTCGAAGTCGAGCTGGACGAGAACTTCAAGGTCATCGGCCAGGAGGCGGACGACGACGGGCCGAACGACCGGGACGAGACGGGCGAGCAGGACGACTAATTGATTTGGCTAGCGGCGAAAGTGCATCCGCACGACGCTGCCGGTAGGCGTCGTGCGGATCTCCGCAACGTCGCTCAGTCGTCGCACGAGCGGTAGGCCCCGGCCCGAGGTCGAGCTCTCATCGGGCAGCCGGTACCCGGAGAACGGATCGTCGATCCCGAGGCCCGTGTCGTCGATTTCGCAGACGAAGGCCTCTTCAGTGGACCACGTCCGGACCCGGGCGACCTCCGCCGCGTGGAGGAAGACGTTCGTGGCGACCTCGCTGGTGGCCAGCTCCGCGTCTCGCACCTGGGCGCCCACGCGAGGCCGGCGGCTTTCGCCTCTTCGGCGACGAGGCTCCGAACGGCCGAGATCGTGTTCAGATAGCGCTCCGTCGCGTCCGCGGGCGGCCGGGGGAGCGGAGCCGTGTCGAGACGTCGTGCGAAATCCAGCGGCGCGGTGTACCCGGCGCTGGCGGATCGTCCCTCGCCGAGGCCGAAGTTGGGATGGGTCCTGCGTGCATCGTCGAGCACGTCGGGCGAGAGGCGGGTCTCGTCATAGGGGCACACCAGCCAGACGGGGTACTCCGTGAGAGCGACGTTGAGGAACGACTCGTATCGCTTCCACTCCACAACTCCGGCGCCGCCATCGGCGGGCCAACAGGGCTCGCCGAGCAGCCGGATACACCGGGCGTCCTGCTGCAGCTGGTCCGCCACGTACTGGAGAAAGATCTCTAGGCGTTCGACCGTGCGGTGGCTTTCGGGGTCTTCCGCCCAGTCCACGTTCTCGGCGAGATCCCCGAGCTCGTGGCGTAGCAACTCACCGTTCGCTTGTGTCGGGGCGGCGAGAACCGGGTCGCCGCGTCCGACTCCGTCGGTGATGAACGGAAGCGTGCCGGCCAGGAACTCCGCCTCTGAGGAGTAGACGAACGCGTCATGGACTAGGCGATCCTCCGTAACGGCTGCCATCACGGCCGATGAAAGAGGCGGCTCGCCGAGCCCTTTACGCGCGCAGCACGACTTCCAGGGCCGTTCCGCGCCCCGGAGCCGATGCGAAGCCGAAGGTGCCTCCGATGCTGTCGGCCCTCGTCTTATGTTCTTCAAGCCCTGGCCCGCGCCGTTCTCGGGGGCCTGGAAACCCTCGCAGCAGCTCGCGCCTGATCACCCAGTTTGGATGAGTCGGTTCGCCTGGTCGGGGCGACGACGGTAACGACCCGGCGCCCGATACTGAGCACAAGCTTCTCTCTCCTCACGGTGAGGGCGGTGGCTCTTCCTCCTCACTTCAGACGGCCGGCCCGAGCAGCCGGCCGTTTGCTTACCCGGGCTCGGAGAATCCGTCTAGCGCAGACCGGACGAGGGCCGGCAAGGTGGCGAGGTTGTAGCCGCCTTCCAAAACCGCTCCCATGCGGGGCGCGAGGGTCGAGGAGCGCCTTGCGAGCTCCCTGAAGCCCCCCTCGGTGACGAGCATCTGGGCGAGCGGGTCGTCCTCGTGCGCGTCGAACCCGGCCGAGACCAGCAAGAGCTCCGGATCGAAGCGTCGGACCGCGGGCTCCACGCACTGGTCGAACGCCTCCAGATAATCCTCATCCGTAGAGCCGGCCGGCAGCGGAATGTTCAAGAGCGTCTCCCCCTGCTCGTCGGGGCCGCCGGTGCCGGGATAGAACGGCCATTGGTGGATCGAGACGTAGAGCACGGTCGGGTCCCCCCGAAAGATCTCCTGCGTTCCGTTGCCGTGGTGGACGTCCCAGTCGAGGATCGCGACCCGTCCCATCCCGAGCGCTCTCTGCGCGAACCGGGCAGCGACGGCAACGTTGTTGAAGAGGCAGAACCCCATCGGCCGGTCAGGGGTGGCGTGATGGCCCGGGGGCCGCACGAGAGCGAACCCTCCGACACGCACGGCCTCGATCGCAGCGCCCGCCGCGAGCAGTGCTGCCTCGTAGCTGGACTCGGACACGACGGTGTCGTTGTCGATCCACCTCGGCTCGATAGCCGAACGGACGAGCTCCGCGAGCTCCGGCGCGTGGCATCGCTCGATGTCCTCAAGGCTGGCCGGAGTCGGCTCGGGGCCAGCCGCAAAAACCTCCAGGAGCGCTTGGAGCCTCTCACCGCACTCTGGGTGATCCCCGGTGGGATGCATCCGGGCGAGGTCTGGATGGCTGACGAGCTCCATCAACCGGGAGCACGAGCGGCGAGGCGGTCTGCGAGCTGGTTCAACCCCCAGCTTCGAACGAGAGAAGACGCCTCCGCCCAGGAGGGGGACTTGTCCTTTAGGGGAGGGAGGGGGGCGGAGGCGTCGAGTGTTGCAA
>JACDAN010000023.1 GCA_013695385.1 Actinomycetota bacterium
GCGCCGCGCCTCGAGGTCGCCTCTGGCGATCCAGGCGGAAGCACGATGGCTGACAGAGGAAAGTTGTTCGAAGCTGTGCTCGGCGGACTCGAACTCCGTCTCGGCCTCCTCCAGGCGGCCCTGCTCGAGGAGCGAGCGCCCGAGGACGAGGTGTGCGTTCCCGATCTCATCGACGACGTCGTCGCGGTCGCCGAGAAGCTTCAGCGCCTGGCGAGCCTGCACCTCCGCAGGCTCGATCTGGCCGGTGCGGAGGTTCACCTGGGCGAGCGAGGAGACGGCGCGGGCCGCGTCGGTCTCGCTGCCGTACTCGAGGAGAACGCGGAACGACTCGTTCAGCTGCTCGACGGCCTCCTCCGGCTTGCCGAGCAGGAAGCTCAGGCCGCCGAGGTTGTTCAGGAGCTTGCCGACGGCCGCGCGGTCCGCAACCTCCTCGAACTGGGCCTTGGCCTGCTCCGCATACTTGCGAGCGAGAACCCACTGTCCCTGCCGCTCCGCAACGAGCGACGCGTGGAAGTAGACGCGGGCCACGCTACGTGGGTCGTCCAGGGCCTCGGCGAGCTCGAGCGCACGCTCGAGATCCTCGCGGGCCGCCTCGTAGTCGCGCTGCCGCCGGTAACAACGGGAGCGCCAACCGAAGATCTCCGCCCGGAGACGGTCGCAGGGAAGCTCCGACCGCTCGACGAGCGCAAGCGCCTCGTTGAAGAGGCTGATCGCGGTCTGGATGCTGGCGAGCTCGACCCGGCAGGCGCCGAGCCGGAAGATGATCTCGGCACGATCGATGTCGGAGAACATGGTGTCCTCGACTAGCGAGCGGGCTCGTGTGAGGAGATTGACCGCATCCTTGACCTGGCCCGTGCGCATCCGAGCCCAGGCTTCGCCTGAGAGCGACCGCACCTCGAGCTCGGTCGCGGCGATGCCGGCGATCGTCGGGTGGACAGTCGCGAACGCCTCGATGGCCTCCCCGTACTCATGGTGCTCATTGAGGGCCTCGGCCCGGGCCAGTGCCGCTTCGATCCGGCCGCGCTGGTCGGCGGCGACGCCACTGGCGAGAAAACCCGGATCGACGGAGAGCCTGTGGGCCAGCCACCCGATCGTCTCCTGGGTCGGGCGCGTCTTGCCGCGCTCGATCTGGCTCACGTACTCCTTGGAGAAGCGCTCGCCCGCAAGGTCGGTCTGCGTCAGGCCGGCGTTCAAGCGCAACGTCTTGAGGCGCTCGCCGAGCCCTCCGTTGGGAAGGCGGCCTAGACGCTGAGACGGAGTGGTCTGAAGCGAGTGGTTCACGGCGGAGTTCAGGTCCTTTGGAGGAAGGATGCGACTACTTGACCCTAGGACATCATTCTGGTCTGTGGAATCCCCCAAAAGGGTCATGGCTCTAGGGTAAACATGTCAACAGAGCCTAATACAAATCACTTGACTGAGCTACTTGACTAGGCGGACAACCCGTCGTATAGTCAGTTCACCGAGCAGTGAGACCAGAGAAAAGGTCGGACTGAGCGGGAAGGCGCGCCAGATATGGCGACGGCAGCCCGGAGGAACTGGCTGGGCCGCAGAGTCAAGACCCTCGGGTCGTCGCCACCAAAGTGGTCGCCTAATAGATACGAACCCCCGGGAGCCGCAGCCCGGGGGTTCATCCTTTTTGGGGCCGGCGCCAGGGGCGCCTCGGCCCTTTTCGTTGAAAGTCTCACGACTTTCAACGACCTTCCGGAAGCCGGGCTCGGGCTGCCCCCGAGCGCGGCGCGACCGCTGGGCTCGACTTGGCTCCACCCGGTGGGTCAAACGAGCGGTGCGGGCGAAGCCCGCCCCGCGGCGAGACAGGTCAGACGTTTCGCCCGGTCATCCAGCGCCGTCGGGAGGCGATGATCCCGGCGAAGTCCTCGTCGAGGAGGCCGCCGAGGCGTTTGTTGACCGTTCCCAGGAGTCCGATCGAGATGAAGATCCAGGCTTCGGCGTCCGCGTCGCGGTCCTTCGGGATCCCGCCGGCCTTCTGGGAGCGCCTGATGATGCCGGCGACGAAACCGTGCACCTCGCGCATGTGGCGCCTGAGATAGCGAAGGATTTTCGGGTCGCCGCTCGCCTCCGTCAGTGCCTGGAGCCAGAGATTGGCAACGAGGCCGCGCTTGTCCTTGGCCGTGAGGTACGCACTCCCCATGGCACCTACCCAGAGTGCCGGGTCGGGCTCCCCTGCGACCGCCGCTTCCCACATTGCCTGACATTCGTCCCAGGCTGTCGCGAGGCACGAGAGGTACAGATCGCGCTTGGAGGCGAAGTGGCGGTAGAGGATCGGCTCGGTGACACCCGCCTCACGGGCGATCTCAGCGGTCGTCGTCCCGTGGTAGCTGCCTCTGGAGAAAATGCCGCACGCACAGTCGAGGACTGCCGCCCGGCGCTCCTCGGCGGTGAGTCTGGGGCGTGTGCTGCTCACGCGACCGCCTCCGGCATCGCCTCAGGAATGGGCTCACGCTCCTGCGGGTCGTGGGGGCGGACGGGGACGAAGGAGACGGCGGCGAGCGTCCACCACTTGCGCGTCTCCTCCGAGAAAAAGTGGACTTTCATGTTAGTGAGGACTATGTTAGCGCCCACTAATATGGGTGGTCAATGACACAGCGGCTCGCCCTCGCCTCGGCAAGGCATCCGGTGCGGACAATTCTCGCGTGGGTCGCGGCCTGCATCCTGGCCGTCGCCGCGATCGCCCTCTTGCTCGGCGACGCCCTGACCTCGGAGGCAGAGGTAACGAACAACCCGGAGTCGTACCAGGCCTACGACCTCATGAACGAACGGCTGACGCGCACGCCGGAAACAGATCCCCTGACGACGGACGTCGTGCTCGTCCGCTCGTCGACGCTCACGGTCGGCGAGTCGGGCTTCCGCGAGAAGGTCGATGCCCTGCTCACCGAGCTCCGCGCGACTCCCGGAGTCCTCCACGTCGCGGACGAGCCCGGCGCCAGAAGTGAACGAGCGATCGCCATCTCGATCGGTTTGAACGGCGAGGAGGGTGCGGAGGAGGTCATCCAGCTGGTCGAGCGGGCCGACGAGGAACCGTTCGACGTCACGACGACGGGCGAGTGGATCGTCGACCGGGACTTCAACAAGCTGTCACAGAGCGATCTCCAGGAGGGCGAGCTCAAGTTCGGGCTGCCGGTGGCGCTCGTCGTCCTGTTGCTCGTGTTCGGCGCCGTCGTCGCGGGCCTGATCCCGCTCATGCTGGCGATCGTCGCGATCATGACGGCCCTGGGATTGACCGCGCTCGTAGGGTCGGTGACGGACCTCTCGCTCTTCGTGGTGAACATGCTGACGGGCATGGGGCTCGCGCTCGGGATCGACTATTCGCTCTTCGTCGTCTCGCGCTTCCGCGAGGAGCGCTCTGCCGGACGCGAGAAGCTCGACGCGATCGCCGCGTCCGGCGCGACCGCGAGCCGCGCCGTCGTCTTCAGCGGGATCGCGTTCGCCCTGGCGATGCTCGGGATGGTCCTCGTACCCGACACGATCCTCCGCAGCCTCGCCCTCGGCGCGATCCTCGTGGCGATCACGTCGGTGGCCGCGGCGCTGACCCTCCTCCCTGCCGTCCTCAGCCTGCTCGGAGATCGGATCAACTCGTTCAGAGTGCCTTTCGTCGGTCGGAACTCCGAGCGCGGCACGGGCGCCGAAGGACGTTTCTGGAGCGCGATCGTCCGCTGGGTGTTGCGCCGTCCGGTCGTCAGCCTCGTGGCGGCCACGGCCTTGCTGCTCGCGCTCTCGGCGCCGGTGCTGGCCCTCGAGACGGGACAGGCCGGCATCCGCACGATCCCGGACAGCTACCCGTCGAAGGCCGGCTTCAACGCCCTGGAAAAAGAGTTCGGGGTGGGGACGACCGATTCCGTCGAGGTCGTGATCGACGGACCTGTCGGCGAGCCCGAGACTCGTGCCGACGTCGAACGGCTCACCGCGCAGCTGCGAGGCAATCGCTCGTTCAGGCAGGTCAGCGTCGACTACCACGAGCCGGAAAACCTTGCGGTCATCGAGGCGCTCCCGATCGGCGACAGTCGTGATGAGGCAGCATTCCAAGCCGTTCGGGACCTGCGCGAGGAGGAGGTTGCAGGCGCCCGTGTGCTCGTGACCGGCGAGACGGCCGAGGCGGTCGACTACCTCGCCCTCACCGACAGGTGGCTGCCAATCGTGTTTTTCTTCGTGTTGGCGCTCAGCTTCGTCCTTCTGGCGATCGCGTTCAGGTCGCTCGTGGTGCCGGCGAAGGCGATCCTGCTCAACCTGCTCTCGGTCGGCGCGGCCTACGGCCTCCTCGTCCTCGTCTTCCAAGAGGGCATCGGAAACGAGATCTTCGGATTCCAGAAAGTCGAGGCGATCGAGGCCTGGGTGCCTCTCTTCCTCTTTGCCGTCCTGTTCGGGCTCTCGATGGACTACCACGTGTTCCTGCTCAGCCGCATTCGCGAGCGGTACGGCCAGACCGGATCGAACGACGAGGCCGTAGCCCACGGAATCGGCTCCACCGCGCGGCTCATCACCGGCGCGGCGCTGATCATCATCGCCGTGTTCAGCGGGTTCGCCCGTGGCAAGCTCGTCATGTTCCAACAGATGGGCTTCGGCGTCGCCGTTTCGCTCCTGCTCGACGCGACGATCGTCCGATCGGTGATCCTTCCGGCGAGCATGAAGCTCCTCGGCGACCGAAACTGGTACCTACCCCGCTGGCTACGGTGGCTGCCGAACCTGCACGTGGAGGGGCCGGGGCGGTGAGGGCTCCGGTCTGGACGCCGAGCGAAGGCGTCCTGGCCGCATCGAACGTCGGCCGGCTGATGCGCCGCCACGGGTTCGAGGACTACTGGGATCTCGTTCGGCGCTCGCAGGAGGATCCCGAGTGGTTCTGGCCCGCGGCGATCGAGGACATGGACGTCGAGTTCTTCCGTCCGTGGGACGCGGTGTCGGACCTCTCACGAGGCCCGGAGTGGGCCACCTGGTTCGTCGGGGGGCGGTTGAACATCGCGTGGAACTGCGCACATCGCTGGGCGAAGCGCCGGCCGGAGGCGCTCGCCTGCGTTTCCCTCGGTGAGGACGGGGAGCGGCGCGGGCTCACCTGGGCGGAGATGTCGCGAGAGGTCACGCGGCTCGCGGAGGCGCTGGTGGGGCTCGGTGTCGAGGAAGGTGATCGCGTCGCGATCTTCCTTCCGATGTCGCAGGAGGTTGCGGTCGCTTCGCACGCCTGCGCCCATATCGGCGCGATTCAGGTGCCGATCTTCTCCGGTTTCGCGGCGCCGGCCGTGGCCCAGCGACTACAGGCCTCCGAAGCGAAGGTTGTGATCACGACAGAGGTATCCATGCGCCGCGGTCGGGAGGTGCCCATGCTCCAGATCGTCGAGGAGGCGCAGGCGCAGGCAACCGAACTCGAGCACGTGGTGGTGGCGCCGTGGGATGAGACCGTGGCCGACTGCCCCGGCGAGCTGCCTCCGGCCGAGGTCGACTCCGAGACGCCGTACCTCCTGACCTACACCTCGGGCACGACCGGGCTGCCCAAGGGCGTCGTCCACGTGCAGGGAGGCTTCTTGGTCTCCATCGCGCGAGAGGTTTGCTACCAGGCCGACGCCGGCCCCGACGACGTCATCCACTTCTCGACCGACATGGGCTGGATCATGGGCCCCTGGACCGTCGTCGGCGGTCACGCGATGGGCTCAACGCTGGTGTTCGCGGAGGGGGCGCCCGACTGGCCCGCCGACCGCCTCTGGCGGATGATCGAGGAGGAACGCGTCTCGATCCTCGGTGTCTCGCCGACCTTGATCCGGGCGTTGATCCCGCACGGAGACCCTGCGGCAGACCTCCTTTCCCTCCGCATCATGGTTACGACCGGCGAGCCGTGGAACCCCGAGCCCTACCGCTGGCTCTTCGAGCAGGTCGGCGGACGCCGGTGTCCGATCATCAACTGCTCGGGAGGAACAGAGGTCGGCGCCTGCTTCCTCTCCCCCACCCCGGCGATTCCGATCAAGGCCTGCTCGCTGGGAGGCCCGGCGCTCGGAATGGCCATGGATGTCGTCGACTCCGAGGGCCGATCGCTCGTCGACACCGGCGAGGTCGGCGAGCTCGTCTGCCGGAAGCCCTTTCCGGGCATGACCCGCGGCTTCTGGCGCGATCCCGAGCGCTACCTCGACACCTACTGGCGGCGGTTTCCCGGAATCTGGACGCACGGTGACTGGGCGTCCGTCGACGAGGACGGGTTCTGGTTTCTGCACGGCCGCTCCGACGACACGCTGAACATCGCCGGCAAGCGAGTCGGGCCGGCGGAGCTCGAGTCCGCCGCTGTCGGTCACCCTTCCGTGCTCGAGGCGGCCGCCGTCGGCATTCCCCACGCGGTCAAGGGCGAAGTCGCCTGGCTCTTCTGTATCGCAGCACCGGGTGCCGAGACGGACGGTGACTTGGCCGCCGAGGTCGGCGAGCTCGTCGCGAAGAACCTGGGCAAGGCGTTCCGTCCGGACCGAGTCGTGTTCGTCTCGGCGCTGCCGAAGACCCGGAGCGCGAAGATCATGCGGCGGGCGGTGCGTGCCAAGGCGCTGGGCAAGGATCCCGGTGACCTCTCGTCGCTCGAAAATCCCGAGGCACTGGAGGAGATCGCGAATGCCATCTGAGCTCAGAGGAGTCGCGCTCGTCACAGGCGGCGGGCGCGGGATCGGCGCAGGAATCGCCCGAGAACTGGCGGACGCCGGGATGAAGGTCGCGGTCTCGGCGCGGACGCCCGAGCAGGTCCAGCAGGTCGCCGACGAGATCGGCGGCTTCGGCGTCGTGGCAGACGTCTCCGCGAAGAAGGCTGTCGAGACGATGATCGAAGAGGTCGAGCGCGAGCTCGGACCGATCGACCTCCTCGTCAACAACGCCGGGATTGCGACCTGGGGGGACAAGGCCTGGGAGGACGATCCGGACGATTGGTGGCGAGTGTTCGAGATCAACGTGCTCGGCGCATACCTCTGCTGCCGTGCGGTCATCCCAGGGATGATCGACCGGGGAGGCGGCCGGATCGTCAACACCGGCAGCGGCTCCAGCTATCTGCCCGGGCAGGCCACGACCGCCTACGGCGCGAGCAAGGCCGCCCTCCACCGGATGGGCGAAGGGCTCGCGCTGCAGCTCGAGCCGCACGGGATCGCCGTCTTCACGATCAGCCCGGGGCTCGTCAAGACGGAAATGACGGATCGGTTTGCGGACGACATGCCCTGGACGCCACCCGAACTGGCGCCTCGCCTCGTGCGCGCCCTCGCCTCAGGGCGTGCCGACAGGCTCAGCGGCCGCTACATCCACGCGGAGCACGACGACATCGAGGATCTCATCCGGCGAGCCGCGGAGATCACGGAGAAAGATTTGAACGCGATCCGGCTCCAGCGCTAGTAACAGTCTGTTACTAGTCCGTCGAGCCGTTGGCAGGCGGGCGGCGGAGCCTTGCAACAGTCTGTTACTAAGACCCCCGAGGCGCGATCCACGTTGCGCGGCCGACGCCCAGAACCCGGCCGTCTTCGCCGAAGAGCGCGGTGCCGGCATAGAGCTTGCGGCCGTCCTCGCCGAGCGGCCAGCCGAGGACGACGCACTGCTCGCCGGGGTGGGGTAGATGCTCCACGCGGGCCGCCAGCCGGCCGAGGACGGGCATCCCCCGCTCCCCGCCGTGGACGGCGTAGGCGCCCGGACAATCGAGCGCCGCCCACACGAACTCCGGCGCGACGTGCTCGTCGCGCGGCGTCCACGGCGCGGCGACGAGATCCTTCCCTGCCACCGCGCCGGCATAGATTCCGAGACCGTCGTCCCTCGCCCATCCGCAGACGAAGCACTCCGGGAAGGCGCTGTCCTTGTCGCCCTCGGGCAACGCCGCGGCGGCTGCGTCGTCGAACGGGATTGGTTGGGGGAGGTCCATCTCGATCTCCGCGGGTCTCGCCTCCGCCACGACGGCGTCTCCGTCCCGAAGCTCGACTCTGCGCCGGTCGTCCTCCCAGTGAACCTCGAGCGGGCGCTCGAGCGGCGGGGGGAGCCTCAGCGTGACCTCGGTGGGGCCGTGGAGGAGCGAAGCGAGCACTCCGCAGGTGTACCCGCCGTTCGCCGACCCGGTCGGGCCGCGAAAATGGGGGTCGATGACGAGTTCCACCGCCGGTAGACTATGTTTTCGACTATAAGGCGAAAACTATGAGATTGGCGCTCGCCCAGATCAACACCATCGTCGGAGACCTCGACGGGAACGTCGCGCGGATCGTCGGGAGGCTGCGCGAGGCGCGGAACGCCGGCGCCGACCTCGTCCTCTTCCCCGAGCTCGCCGTCACCGGCTACCCGCCGGAGGATCTTCTGTTCCGGCCGGGATTCCTCCGCGAGGCGCGCCGCGCCGTCGAGCAAGTTGCCGCGGAGACAAGCGACATCGCGGCGCTCGTCGGCGTCCCTTGGCTCGACCGCGACCTCTTCAACGGCTGCGCGATCTGCGCAGACGGCGCTATCAAGGCCGTCTACCCGAAACGCTTCCTCCCCAACTACGGCGTCTTCGACGAGGTGCGGTATTTCCAGCCGGGCCGCGAGATGTTCCTGTTGAAGAGCGGCGAGGCACTGATCGGGCCGACGGTCTGCGAGGACATCTGGCAGCCGGGCCCTCCGGCGACGGACCTCGCCCTGGCGGGAGCCCACGTGATCGCCAACATCTCCGCCTCGCCGTTCCACGTCGGCAAGGGGCTCGAGCGGGAGGAGATGCTGATCACCCGCGCCCGCGACAACGCATGCTGGGTCGCCCTCGTCAACGCCGTCGGCGGCCAGGACGAGCTGATCTTCGACGGGCACAGCGTCGTGATCGACGAGGAGGGCGAGGTCGTCGCACGGGCGCCGTCCTTCGAGGAGGCACTGCTCGTGGTGGACATCGACGTCTCGACCGCAATCGCGCGGCGCCTGGTCGACGCCAGGCGAAGGGCGCTCGCAAGCGAACGCGACATTCCCGATCCGCCCGTCATCGACCTCGGGGCAGCGCGGAGGCAGGACGGACCCGTGAAGCCGGACATCGTCAAGCCGCTGGGCGAGCTCGAGCAGATGCGCCGGGCGCTCGAGCTGGGCCTGTACGACTACGTCGAGAAGAACCGTTTCGACGACGTCGTCCTGGGGGTCTCCGGAGGTATCGACTCCGCATTGACGGCGGCCCTCGCCGTCGAGGCCCTCGGCCCGGAACGCGTCCACTGCGTCTCGATGCCATCGCGCTACTCCTCGGACGAGACCCGGAGCGACGCCGAGAAGCTCGCGAAGAGCCTCGGGACGAGCTTCGTCGAGCTCCCGATCGACCCGATCTTCGACGGATTCGCACAGGCCCTGGCGGATGCCTTCGAAGGCCGCGAGCCGGACATCACGGAGGAGAACCTCCAGGCCCGGATCCGAGGGACGCTCCTGATGGCACTCTCGAACAAGTTCGGCTGGCTGGTCGTCACCACCGGGAACAAGTCGGAGCTCTCGGTCGGTTATGCCACGCTCTACGGGGACATGGCCGGCGGGTTCGCGCTCCTGAAGGACGTGTTCAAGACGGACGTGTTCCGGCTGGCGCGGCATCTCAACGCACGGGCCGACCGCGAGCTGATCCCGGAAACGATCATCGACCGCGCCCCGAGCGCCGAGCTCCGGGCGAACCAGAAGGACGAGGATTCGCTTCCGCCGTACGCCGCGCTGGACAAGGTTCTCGAAGCCTATGTCGAGGAGGATCGGTCGCACGAAGAGCTGACGAACGACGGGTTCGACCAGGACGTCGTCGAGCGGGCGATCGCCCTCATCGACCGGGCCGAGTACAAGCGCCGGCAGGCACCGCCCGGAGTGAAGCTGCGGCCCAAGGCTTTCGGCCGCGACCGGCGCACGCCGATCACGAACCGCTGGCGCGGGTGATTCGACTAAGTGAAGCTTGGGTACGACAGCGATCGTGAAGACGCGAAAGACGCAGCGCACAATGGAAGCCGGTCTCGTTGGCTGGAGAGAACGCTTCGCCCAGAAGGTCGAGAAACCCCTGAGCAAGCGGACGTCACTGAATGGACGGCAGATTCGCGCCCTCCTGGGCGCGCTCTTCTTCGCCAAGTCGGCGCTCTACGTCGGCCGCGCCGTCAGGCGCGCTGTCCAGCAGCGCTAGCCAGGACGCAAAACCACTCCAGGCGCACGTCGTAGGGGACCGCGGCGTTCGCGGGTGACGTCGACGGTAGGACGAACAGCCTCGTTTCGGCCAGTCGTCGCTGCTGGACGCCGAGCTCCGGACGCTCGCCAAAGGCGCCGCGATACGCCTCCTTGCCGACGAAGGCGATCCAGCTCGGCTGGAGCTCGGCCGCGATCTGCTCTAGCCGCGCGCTCGCCCCGGCGAAGTCGGCCTTCCGAAGGTCGCCGGATCCCGGCGTCGGGACGCCGCATTCGTCACGCCAACACCGAACGCCGGCAACCCGTGCTGTTCGTGCGGCTCGAGCAGCCGCGGCGTGAGGCCGGCCTCGTACAGCAGCCGCCAGAAGTCGTTGCGAGGGTTCGCGAAATGCGCCCCGGCAGCCGCCGACCAGCGGCCCGGGTTGATGCCGAAAAACAGCACCCGAAGCCCGGGCGCCAGGACGTCCGGCAGCGGCTCGGAAGCGCTAGGCGGCTTCGGCTTCCGGCTCTCGCGAATCGAGGCGGAGCTCGAAGAGACGTCTGATTTCCTCGCCACTGAGCCTCGTTTCATAGCGCGTCCGCCGGGGGGCGAGCTCGACCACCTGCACGGCTTCTTCATGCGTCCCGTAGAGGCGCGCGTAGCACTCTGCTTCGCCTAGGACCCTCAAGCGCACGATCTGACCGTAAATTGCATGCCGGACGGTGAACATCCGCGCAAAACACTTCGACTACTGGATCTCCCTGGAAGAGGGAGGGGCTCTCTCGGCCGACGGTCATCCCCTGGAGCTGGAGGACGACGTGACCGCCGAGCATCTCCTCCTTGCGGGGCTCGCCCGGTGCTCGATCTCGAGCCTCGCCTACTTCGCCAGACAGAAGGGCTTCGACGTGCACGCCTCCGCGCACGCATCCGGCACCGTGACCCGGCGGGAAGAGGACGACCGCTACGGATTCGTCAACATCGAGTGCAAGATGGACGTCCGGTTGGAGGAGGAGCTCTCGGACGACGAGCTCCGCTCCCTCGTCGAGAGCGCCGAATGGGGCTGCTTCGTCGGCGCCTCGCTGAAGCCGGCGCCGCGGTATCGCTGGCGCGTCAACGGCCGCGACCTGTGAAGTGGATCCTGGCGGCGGGGCTGGCCGTCGCCTTCGGGGTGATCGCCTACGCCTGGTATCGCGGCGGCGAGGACGCCTCGTCTTCCCTCCGCGCACTCCTTTGGTGAGATGCAGGTGAGGCTCGACGTGGAGGGTGTGCGCGCCAGGTTCTCCGCGCTCCAACGGCCATTTGCCTTTCTCGACGGGCCCGCTGGAACGCAGGTCCCCGACGAGGTGATCGATGCGATCTCGGGCTACCTCCGCGAGTCGAACGCGAACGTCGGCGGCCAGTTCGAGACGAGTCGCCGGACAGGAGAGCTGGTGACGGCCGCGCACGAGGCGGCAGCACGATTCCTCGGCTGCTCGGCGGACGAGGTGATCTTCGGCCCCAGCATGACCAGTCTCAACTTCAACCTCACCCGAACCGTCGGGCGCGAGCTCGAGGCGTGCGACGAAATCGTCGTCACGCGCCTGGATCACGACGCGAACGTCGCGCCGTGGCTCGAGCTGGCTCACGACCGGGAGCTCGTCGTGCGCTTCGCCGACTCCGACCTCTCCGACCTCGAGGACCAGCTCTCCGAGCGCACGCGGGTCGTCGCCTTCCCCTGGGCCTCGAACGCGCTCGGCACCCTGGTGGACGCCCACCGGATCTGCGAGCTCGCGCACGAGGCGGGCGCGCTCGCCTGGATCGACGCCGTCCACTACGCCCCACACGGACCGATCGACGTCGCCGCGGTGGACGCCGACGTCCTGCTGTGCTCTCCGTACAAGTTCTGCGGCCCTCATCTCGGCCTCGCCTTCGTCCACCGGAGACTGCTCGACCGGTGGCGCCCCTACAAGGTCCGGCCGGCGCCGGGCTACGAAACCGGGACCGCGCAGCACGAGCTCCTGGCCGGTTTCGTCGCCGCTGTGGGTTATCTCGACTCCCTGGGCTGGGAGGCGATCACGGCGCACGAACGAGAGCTCGGCGGCCGTTTCCTGGAAGGACTACCGGAACGGATCACCCTCTACGGCCCGTCCTCGATGGAGGGGCGTGTCCCGACGTTCGCTCTCAACGTCGATGGCCGAAGCCCGGCCGAAGTCGCGGCCCACCTGGGCGAGCGCGGGATCTTCGTCTGGGACGGGGACTACTACGCCGTCGAGGCGATGCAGCGTCTCGGGCTCGAGAACGGCGCCGTCCGCGTGGGGATCGTCCACTACAACACGGAGGGCGAGGTCGACCGTGTGCTCGCGGAACTTCGGGCGTTGTGAGGCTGCTCGCCTGGGCGGGACGAAGTTCTCGACCGCTTCGTGGCGACCGGACAGATGACCTCTCCGCACTGCGGCGACTGGATGGTGAACTCCCGATGTGGCTCAACGATTCCGAGTGGGTAGGGATGCATCAGGCGGACGTATCCCGTGCGCTGAGGGCGGGACTAGCCTTTCGCCAGTTAGAGGACACGATCCGCGGCACGCTCGACGCAGCCGAGACCACAGAGGAGGCCGGCATGAAACCCGAACGGGAACAGGAGTTGCTAAAGGCGTTGGCGCAGTGAAGCGCATGGCCGCAATCGCCTTTTCGGCTCTTCTCCTCCCGGCGCCCGCCGCGGCGCAGGCTCCCATTCTCGAGCAGGCCGCAGACGAGCTGCGCATCGACAGCGTCTACCGGCACTCCGAGAGCAACTCGATTACGGCCGCCGACGAGCAGAGGCTGGAGCGCCGGATCGTCCAGGAGCGAGCGCCGGTGTTCATCGCTGTCCTCCCCGG
Organism: Actinomycetota bacterium; assembly: GCA_013695385.1. Taxonomy (GTDB): domain Bacteria; phylum Actinomycetota; class Thermoleophilia; order Gaiellales; family Gaiellaceae; genus JACDAN01. The sequence goes on from JACDAN010000023.1 coordinate 12,922, forward strand.
ATCGGCGCGCGCGGAGGCCGGCGGCTCCAGCACCGGCGTTGCGCTCAGGCTCGGCCGACTCGTGCGGATCCGGGGGACCTATGGGGTCGTCGTCGGCAAAGAGTTCCGGGCGGTGAGCAGCGAGCTCGGACAAGGCGAGGCCGACCGACTCGCTTCGCAGTCGTTCCAGGCGAACCGCGGGGACGGAGTCGCCGCCGTGCTGAACGACTTCGTACGCCGAGTGGGCGAAGCGCGCCAGGCCGAGGAGGTATCGGCGGAGGACGACTCGGGCGGCGGCTTCCCCTCCTGGCTGCTGGTCGTCGGCGCGGGGATCGCGGGGCTCTTCGGCCTACGGGCCTATCGCCGCAGGCAGCGGGAACGCCGAGAGCTGGCGGACGTGAAGGTGGCCGCTCGAGAGGACCTCGTGGCGCTCGCCGACGACGTCGTCGGCCTGGACGCGGACGTCGAGATGCCGTCGGCCGACCCTCGAGCGAAGGACGCCTACGTCCGGGGCATGGAGGCGTACCAGCGAGCGGACGACTCGTTCGACAAGGCGCGCTCGCCCCGCGACATCTCGAAGGTGACCTACAACCTGACCGAGGCCCGCCACAAGATGGAGACCGCGAAGGCATTCCTCGCCAGGAAGCCAGCCCCGGAGCCGCGGGCGCCGTGCTTCTTCGACGCCCGACACGGGTCGTCGGTGCGCGACGTCACCTGGCCGTCCCCGTACGGAGGCCCGGTTGAGGTTCCGGCCTGCGAGGCTGACGCACAGAAGGTCGAGGCGGGCGAGGAGCCTGCCATGCGTCAGGTGCCCGTCGGCGACGGTCGACGGCCCGTCTGGGACGCACCCGGCTATTACGGCGGCTGGGCCGGAGGCTTCTACGGCGGCGGCATCTTGCCGGCGTTCTTCGTCGGGTCGATGCTCGCCGGAGGGTTCGGCCACACCGGAGCGGCCGAAGCTGCGACCGGCGGCGGTTTCGACGACTTCGACGGGGGCGACTTCGGCGGTGGCTCAGGAGGAGGAGACTTCGGCGGCGGCGGGGACTTCGGCGGCGGCGGCGACTTCTGACCGAGGAAAGACGTCGCGGAGAACGGCCTGGGTAGCATCAGCCCGTGGACGGATATTCCTTCGTGTACCGCGATTCGGTCCGCTTCCGCGACCTCGACGCGATGGCCCACGTCAACAACGCGGTCTTCCTGTCCTTGATGGAGTCGGCCCGAATCGCCTATCTCGCGGCGCTCGGTGCCGGTGACAACCCGCTGCAGAACCTGATCCTCGCCCGAGCCGAGGTCGATTTTCGCTCGCCGATCACCTTCGGCGAGGAGATCGAGGTCGGCGTGAGAACCTCGCGGATGGGGACGAAGAGCTTCGAGCTCGAGTACGAGGTCCGCGCGGACGGACGGCTGGCGGCCGAAGGGAAGAGCGTCCTCGTCGGCTACGACTACGAGAGAGGAGAGAGCGTGGCGATCCCGGGGGAATGGCGCGACTGGCTGGCAACGGAGGTGGCGGTCTGATGGCCGTCTTCGAACGGGAAGTCCTCCCGAACGGGCTGCGCCTGCTGACGGCGCCGATGCCGCAGGTGCAATCGGTGGCCTGCTTCATCATGCTCGCGGCCGGATCGCGCTACGAGACGCCGGAAACGAGCGGAATCGCGCATTTCGCCGAGCACATGTTCTTCAAGGGCACCGAGAGCAGGCCGACGGCACAGATCATCGGGAACGAGCTCGACGGGATCGGCGCGGAGTTCAACGCGTTCACGGGCAAGGAGTACACGGGCTACTACGTGAAGTGCGCCGCGGAGCACCGGACGCGCGCCTTCGACGTGCTCGTGGACATGCTCCGCAACTCGAAGTTCGAGCCCGAGGAAATCGAGCGCGAAAAGGGCGTGATCGTCGAGGAGATGAACATGTATTTCGACACGCCTCGTGACTACATCGGCGGGGTCTACCACCACCTGCTCTGGGGCGACCAGCCGCTCGGCTGGGACATCATCGGACGCAAAGAGACGGTGCGCGACGCCACGCGCGACACGTTCCTCGACTATGTCAACCGCTGGTATACGGGGCCGAAGATGGTCGTCGGAGTCGCGGGGAACTTCGATCCGGGCGTCCGCGACGAGATCACCGAGCTCCTGGGCGAGGTCGACGCGGGAGATCCCGGGGCCGCGCCGCCGCTCGAGGCGGGCGTCAACGGGTCACAGCCGGGCGTCTACATCCACTCGAAGGAGTCGGATCAGGCGCACATCGCGATCGGCGTGCCGAGCTACTCGCTCTCTCACCCGGACCGCTACGCCCTGATGCTGCTGGGAACGGTTCTCGGAACCGGAATGTCGTCGCGTCTCTTCACTGAGGTTCGAGAGCGACGCGGGCTCGCGTACTACGTGTTCGCGACGAACCACTCGTACACCGACACGGGCACGCTGTACTCGCAGGCGGGCGTCGACATCGCTCGGATCGACGAGGCGGTCGAGACGATCGCCCGCGAGCTGACGAAGATCGTGGCCGAGCCGGTGCCCGCGGACGAGCTCGAGAAGTCGAAGAACGTTGCGAAGGGGCGCTTCGTCCTCCAGACGGAGAGCCCGCACGGGATGATCATGTTCGGATTGCGCCGGGAGGTGCTCGAAGGGGCAGTCGAGGAGCCGGAGGACGTGCTCGCCGGGATCGACGCAGTCACCGTCGAGGACGTCCAGCGGGTCGCCCAGGACGTGCTCGGCCGGAACGGCCTGAAGCTCGCCCTGATCGGGCCCTTCGACGACGCGGAGCGCTTCGAAGAGATCCTGGCCGGCTGACCGCCCGACCCGCGGGCTCTACTCCTCCGTCTGGTCGGTCGTGCCCCGGTCGCGGATCTCTTCGACCACGGTCGGGTCCGCGAGCGTCGTCGTGTCGCCCAGCGGCCGGTTCTCGGCAACGTCACGCAGCAGCCGCCGCATGATCTTGCCGCTGCGGGTCTTCGGCAGCTCGGGCGTGAAGACGATGTTCGCCGGCTTGGCGATCGCACCGATCTTCGTGCCGACGTGGTTGCGGAGCTCCGCGAGCTTCTCCGGTGAGCCCTCCGCCCCGCCTTTCAGGGTCACGAAGGCGACGATCGCCTGACCGGTCGTGGGGTCCATCCGCCCGCAGACCGCCGCCTCGGCGACCTCCTGGTGATCGACGAGGGCGCTCTCGACCTCGATCGTCGAGATCCGGTGGCCCGAGACGTTCATCACGTCGTCGACCCGCCCGAGAAGCCAGAAGTCTCCGTCTTCGTCGATTCGCGCGCCGTCGCCCGCGAAGTAGACGCCGGGGTACTTCGACCAGTAGGTCTCGACATACCGGTCGTGTTCCTTGTAGATCCCCCGAAGCATCGCCGGCCAGGGGCGCCGCAGGACGAGATAGCCGCCCCCGCCGGGCCCGACCTCGTTTCCCTGTTCGTCGAAGACCGCGGCATCGATCCCCGGGAACGGCTTGGTGGCCGAGCCCGGCTTCGTCGTGGTCAACCCCGGGAGCGGGGAGATCAGGATCATCCCGGTCTCGGTCTGCCACCAGGTGTCGACGACGGGCGTGCCCCCGCCGCCGATGTGGTCCCGGTACCAGATCCACGCCTCGGGGTTGATCGGCTCGCCGACCGAACCCAGCAGCCGGAGCGAGGAGAGGTCGTGGCGTTCCGCATGTTCCGGCCCCCACTTCATGTGGCTCCGGATCGCCGTCGGCGCCGTGTAGAGAATGTCGACCTTGTAGCGCTCGACGATGTCCCACCAGCGATCCTTGTCCGGGAAGTCCGGCGTGCCTTCGTACATGACGCTCGTGGTCCCGTTGCAGAGCGGCCCGTAGACGATGTAGCTGTGCCCCGTGACCCAGCCGACGTCGGCGGCGCACCAGTAGACGGACTCCGGCTTCACGTCGAAGATGTAGTGGTGGGTCGTCGCGACGCCGACCAGGTAGCCGGCGGTCGTGTGGGCGATCCCCTTCGGCTTCGCGGTCGTCCCGCTCGTGTAGAGCAGGTAGAGGAGATCCTCGGAGTCCATCGGCTCGCAGGGGCACGACTGGGGATCGTCCGACTTGCCCTCGACGATCTCGTTCCAGAAGACGTCGCGGCCGCGCTCCATCGAGACTTCGCCCTGGGTGCGCCGCAAGACGACGCACTTCTTCACGCCCGATGAGGACTCGAGCGCCTCGTCGGCATTGCGCTTGAGTGGCACAGTCGTTCCGCGCCGCCACGCCTCGTCCTGCGTGATCAGCACCTCGCACTCCATGTCGTTGAGGCGATCGGAGAGGGAGTCCGCCGAGAAGCCTCCGAAGACGACGGTGTGCGGCGCACCGAGCCGGGCGCAGGCGAGCATCGCGACCGGGCACTCCGGAACCATCCCCATGTAGATCCCGACCGGCGTCCCCTTCCCGACGCCGAGCTCCTTCAGCGCGTTCGCGAAGCGGACGACATCGGCCTGAAGATCGGCGAAGGTGATCTCCCGCCGGTCGTCTTCGGGTTCGCCCTCCCAGTGGAATGCGACCTTGCCGCCCTTGCCGGCTTCGACATGTCGGTCGACGCAGTTGAAGCAGACGTTGAGCTTCCCGCCGAGGTACCACTTGGCGTAGGGCGGCTCCCATTCGAGGAGCGTCTTCCACGGTTCGAACCAGGTGACCCGCTGGGACTCTTTCGCCCACAGCTCCTCGAAGTCGAGCTCGTAGAGCTCCGCCTGCGCGTTCGCGTTCGCCGTGAACCCGGGGTCAGGCGGGTACCGCCGGACCTCCTCGAACATGGTCTCGATCGCAGCGCCCCGCTGCGTCTCGGTCATGGGGTCAGATCGTAGGGGTACTGCGTGAGGTTCTCGGGGCCGTCCTCGGTGATGAGGACGAGATCCTCGAGGCGGCACCCGCCGAAGCCCGGCTCGTACAGGCCCGGCTCGATCGTGATCACGTCACCGGCCTTCACCGTGCTCGCATCACGAGAAAGCCAAGGGCGCTCGTGCACCTCGAGGCCGACGCCATGGCCGAGCCCGTGGAAGAAGCCGCGATCGAGCACCTCGCCCTCCTCTTTCGAGAGCTGGGTCGGATAGCCGGCTTCGTGAAAGACCTCGCAGGCGATCGTGTACACGTCCCGGCCCACGACGCCGTCCTTCAGCGCGGCGATCGACCGGTCCAGCGCCTCCTTCACCAGCCGGTGGTACTCGACGAGCTCCTCGGGCGGCTCGCCGACGACGAACGTGCGGGTCATGTCGGCGTAGCACCCGGACTCGCGGTCCCTGGGAAAGAGATCGAGGACGATCGGCTCGTTCGGCGCAATCGGCCCGAAGCCCATCTCGTGGCCGACCGCTGTCTGCGCCCCGTGCGAAACGATCATCCCGTCGGCGACGAGGCCGTGGTCATTGAAGACGTCGGTGATGACCGTCTTCAGGCGCTCACAGGTCAGTGCCTCGCCGTCGACGACCAGTGTCCCGTTGGAGGTGTCGGCACGGCGGAGGAGGTCTCGGGCGGCGTCCATCGCAGCCTCGGTACCGCGCTGCGCCTTTCGGATCCCCTCGATCTCGGGTTCGTTCTTCACCCGACGGCGGTCCAGGAAGAACTCGCGGTCCGGTGTCAACTCGACGCCCTTCGCACGAAGGCGGTCGGCGAGCTCGACCGGGAAGGTCGGCGGGACGACGGCGTCCGTGACGCCCAGCCCCTCGACCGCGCGCTGGAGCAGCAACAGCATGGTCTCCTCGCGAGGGTTGCCCTGCCTGAGGAGCTCGTCCCAGCCGAACTCCTCGAGAGGATGCGCCTGAATCCCGGCGGCGCTGACGCGATCGACCTCGTATGAGGTCAGGACGGCATGCTTCGTCCCGTTCCGCTCCACGTAGAGGAACGGGTCCGGGACCGCGACTGGCACCTCGTGGCGCATGTCGGGCGCTCGCATCGTGTCGGCGTAGATCAGGACGTCGGGCACGAGCGGATCCTATATCGGGCTGAATAGACTGACGCCTCGTGGATGCGGCTCTCCTGAACGCGCACGCCCTCCTCCTCCAGTACGACGAGGAGCTGCGGCGCCTCCTGCCCGAAGGCGCCGACGTGGTCGACGCGCACCTGCATCTTGGACACGACATCGACGGCTTCAGCGGCCAGTACGAGGAGCTGGAGCAGATCATGGATCGCTACGGGATCTCCGGGGCATTCATGTTCTGCCTGGACGAGCCGGATCGAGAGCCGGCCTTTCGGGCGCCGAACGACCGGACGCTCCGCGACGCCGAGCGCTCGAACGGGCGCCTGATCCCGTTCGTCCGTCTCGACCTGACCGCCGAGGGGCCGATCGAGGAGGCCGTGCGCTGCCTCGACCGCGGCGCCCGCGGAATCAAACTGCACCCGAGAGCCCAGCGCTTCACGCTGAACGACGAGCGGCTCGCTCCGGTCTTCGAGCTCGCCGCCGAGCGGCGGGTGCCGATCCTGATCCACGGCGGGCGCGGCCTCCCGCCGATCGCCGATCACCTCTCGCGACTCGTCGAGCGCTATCCGGAGGCGCAACTGATCATTGCCCATGCGGGAATCGCCGACCTGGCCGCGCTCGCGGGCCACTTCGCCGGCCGGAAGGGCGTTTTCTTCGACACCTCGGTCTGGAGCCCGGTCGACCTCCTCGACTTCTTCCACCAGGTCCCGCCGGAGCAGATCCTCTATGCCTCCGACTACCCCTACGGACGCCAACCCCAGTCGCTGCTGATCTCGCTTCGCACAGCGATCACGGCCGGGCTCGACGAGCGCCAGCTACGGGACATGCTGGCAGGTAACGCAAACCGGATCGTTAACGGCGAGGAGCCCCTGGAGCCGTCCAAGCCGAGCGGGAGCGGTGACTTCCACCAGTCGATGGCACTTGCCCGGGTCCACCAGTACCTGTCCATGGCGACCCCTCTCCTCTGGACTCGCCAGGCCGACTCGATCGGAGTCCTGGGGCTCGCCTTGAACGCCTGTGACGAGCGCAACGGATCGGGGCCGGAACTGGATCAGATCCGGCAGTTGCTGACCGCGGCGCAGGAGCTGTGGCGATCACTGCCCGACGTCGAGGACGAGGGCGAGCGGATCACCCACAGCCGCTCGGTCTTCGCGCTCGTCCACCTCGCCGACATCATCGCGGTCACGCCCGGTGCCTGAGCTCTCGATCAATGGAGAGCGGCATGAGCTCGCCGCCTCGGTCGGGACCTCGCTCGCGCACTACCTTCGCGAAGATCTCGGTCTGACGGGAACGAAGATCGCCTGCAACGAGGGCCACTGCGGCGCCTGCACCGTGCAGGTCGACGGAGTGCCCATCCTCTCCTGCATCACGCTCGTCCATACCGTCGAGGACCGCGAGGTGACGACGATCGAGGGGCTCCGCGATCACCCGATGGTGAACTCGTTCGTGCGGTCGGACGCCCTGCAGTGCGGGTTCTGCACGCCCGGTCAGATCGTCTCTGCAACCGCGCTCGTGGCAGCCATTCCAAGGCCGAGCAGCGAAGAGATCAAGCACGCCATGTCCGGCAACCTCTGCCGCTGCGGCGCCTATCCGAAGATCGAGGAGGCCATCTCCACGTGGCAAGACTGATCCGCACGGAGAAGGAGGTAGAGGGCCGCTACACCGAGCAGTGGATCGTGGTCGACGAGGACGTGCTCGAGCAGTGGCCCGCCGGACCGCTGGAGACGGTCGGGCGGCCGGTGCCCAGGGCCGACGGCGGCCAGCGCGCCCGCGGCGAGGCGCGCTACACCGCCGACATCAAGCTTCCCGGCATGCTCCATGCCGCCATCCTTCGCAGCCCGCACGCGAAGGCGCGGGTTCGGCGCATCGACACCGGCAGGGCGCGGAGAGCCCCGGGCGTCAGGGCCGTCCTCGGCCCCGAGACCGGACCGCTCACCGACGAGCCTCCGTACGAGGGCGCACCGGTCGCTGCAGTCGCAGCCGAGACCTCCGAGCAGGCCCGCACCGCGGTCTCCCTGATCGAGGTCGAATGGGAGCGCCTCGAGCCGCTTCTCGATCCAGAGGAGGCGGTTCGGAGGAACGAGCTGATCGACGAGCCGAACCGCGAGGAGCGCGGCGAGGTCGAGCGCGGCCTCGCGGAGTCCGACGCAGTCGTCGAGGCCGAGTACCGGACGCAGACAGTCCTCCACAACTCGATGGAGACGCATCAGGCGATCTGCGAGTGGGACGGCGACGACCGCCTGACCGTCTACATCTCGACGCAGTTCATCTGGGGCGTCCGCGAGGAGGTGGCGAAGCGATTCGGCCTTCCGGAGGATCACGTCCGGGTCGTCTGCCGGTTCATGGGCGGCGGCTTCGGATCGAAGAACGGGCCCGGTGACTACACCTACGTCGCCGCGGAGCTCGCGCGGGCGACGGGGCGACCCGTGAAGTGTGCATTGACCAGGCGCGAGGAGAATCTCGACTCCGGCAACCGGAACTCGACGATCCAGCGCCTGCGGGTGGGAGCCCGCTCCGACGGGACGCTCACGTTCCTCGACGGCGAGTTCGTGAACGCCACGGGCTGGGACGGCTGGCTCGCCTCGACGGGCGGGCCGATGCGGCTCCTCTACGCCTGCGAGAACGTGCGCACCGTCGAGTACGGCGCGAAGCTGAACACGCCGCCGATGGCAGCCTTTCGGGCGCCCGGCTTCGTGGAGGGGACATTCGGTCTCGAGTGCCTCCTCGACGAGCTCGCCGCGAAGCTCGAGATCGATCCGCTCGAGCTTCGCCGGCGCAACCACTCCACTCACGACGCCGTGGACGAGCGGCCGTTCTCCTCGAAGCAGCTGCTCGAGTGCTACCGGCGGGCGGAGCCGCACTGGGAGCGCCGGGACGAGGTTCGCGCCCGATCGGACGCGACGTGGAAGCGCGGCGTCGGTCTTGCGAGCCAGGTCTGGTACGGCGGTGGCGGGCCACCGTCATACGCCTGGGTCCGGATCGGCGGCGACGGGCGGGCCGCCGTCATTACCGGGATGCAGGACATCGGCACGGGCAGTGCCACCGCCATGGCGCAGATCGCCGCCGAGGAGCTCGGCCTCCCGGTCGACCGGATCGAGGTCGCGCTGGGCGACTCCGCCCGGGGGCCCTACGCAACGATCTCGGCGGGCTCCTCGACCATTCCCTCGATGGGGCCGGCAGTCCGAGCGGCGGCCGCCGACGCCGCCCGGCAGCTCATCGAGATCGCCGCGCAGCGCTACGACCGCGAGGAGCGCGTCCTCTCCCTGAAGAACGGTCAGATCGTGTCGTCCGACGGCGGCTCCTGGCCGTTGGAGGAGATCACCGGCCTCCTCGAGTCCGGTCAGATCCTCGGCAAGGGCTCGCGCGGGCCCAATCCGACAGGGATGCGCGTCCTCACCTTCGGCGTGCAGGTCGCGGAGGTCGCCGTGGACGTCGAGACGGGCGAGGTGGTGGTCGAGAAGATCGTTGCGATCCACGACGTCGGCCGCGTGATCAACCCGCTCGGCGCATCGAGCCAGGTCGAGGGAGGGATCATCCAGGGACTCGGGCACACGCTCTCGGAGGAGCGGCTGCTCGACCCGTCTACCGGAGGGAACCTGACGCAGACGCTCGACGCGTACAAAATTCCCACGATCGCCGACGTCCCTGAGATCGTGACCGACCTCGTGGACGTGCCTGACGAGCACCTCACGAACCTCGGCTCCAAAGGACTCGGCGAGCCGCCGATCATCCCGACGGCCGCCGCGATCGCGAACGCGATTCGAGATGCGACGGGCGCCGACGTGCGGTCGCTGCCGATCACTCGCGAAGAGATGTTGCGGGCGTTGAGGGAAGCATCCCGTCAGCCGGCTCGAGAAGAGGTGGGTGCGTGACCTCGCAGCAGCTCTTCGCGGTAACTAGGACGCGCAGCGTGTTGAAGGCGTTGCGAGAGGCACGGGAGCGGCGGCGGGAGCCTGTTGGATATCCTGCGGCCTGATTCGCTCGAGGCGGCTCGCGCCGCGCTCAAGAACGGCTCGGTCGCTCTCGCCGGGGGCACCGAGCTCGTTCCGCTGCTCCGGGACCGGATCGTCGAGGCGGACACGATCGTCGAAATTCGGCACGCCGTTCCGCGAGGAATTCAAGGCACGCGGATCGGGGCGGGAACGACCCTCGGCGAGCTCGAGGTCGATCCCCAGATCCCGGACGCGCTCCGCGAGGCCTGCCGCCTCGCCGCCTCGCCCCAGCTGCGCGCGATGGGAACGATCGGCGGGAACCTCCTACAGGCGACCCGCTGCTGGTACTGGCGCCTCAAGTACCCGTGCTGGCTCCACGGTGGCGGCCGTTGTTTCGCGCACGAGGGGCTCCATCGCGAGCACGCGGTCTTCGCGAACGCGCCCTGCGCCTCGGCTCACCCGTCGGACGTGGCCGCCGCCTTGCTGGCACTTGGCGCAACCGTGCGGACCGACCGGCGCGAGCTTCCGATCGCCGAGCTCTACCGGCTGCCGACCGGTGACGACCGCCGGATGACCGGGCTCGAACCGGGCGAGCTCATCCTGGAGCTCGAGGTCCCCATGCCGGCAGCGAGCACCTACCTGAAAGCCATGGATCGCAAGCGCTTCGCCTTCGCCCTCGTCGGCGTCGCCGCGGCCCGCTCGCCGGAGGGGACGCGGCTCGCGCTCGCCGGCATGGCACCGATCCCGTGGCTCCTCGAAGACGAGAGTGCGCTCGACGAGGCGACTCCGCTCCCCGGGAACGCCTACAAGCTCGAGATCGCGCGGGCGCTGATTCGCCGCGCCCTAGTCGCGGTTGCGCCGTGAAGCCCGGCCTTTGCCTCTTGGTTGCGCTGTTGCTGGCCGGTTGCGGCGGCGGTGACGAAGACGAGAACTCGGCCGAGCCTTCGTCCGGCGATTGCAACGTGACCGTCGAGGATTCCGCCCGCGCCCCGAGCCTTGCCCCGCTCGATCCGGCCAAGACGTACCGCATCGAGTTTACGACCAGCCGCGGCGCGTTCACCGTCGAGCTGGATGCTGCGAAGGGGCCCTGCCACGGCGACTCGCTGATCGATCTCGCACGGGCCGGCTTCTTCGACGACACGCGCTTCCACCGGATCGTCCCCGGTTTCATCATCCAGGGAGGCGACCCGACCGCATCCGGAACCGGCGGCCCCGGCTACATGACCGTGGACACGCCGCCTCCGGGCACGAAGTACACGAAGGGCGTCGTCGCCATGGCGAAGTCCCAGGCCGACTCTCCGGGCGCCGGCGGCAGCCAGTTCTTCGTGGTCACCGCCCCCGACGCCGGGCTTCCGCCGGACTACGCCGTCGTCGGGAAGATCGTCGAAGGCCTGGACACCGTCGAAGAGATCGGAGAGCTCGGAGATCCCCAGACGGAGATGCCGACGGAGCGCGTCGTCATCGAACGCACGACGGTCTCCATCGACGTTTTATAGGGGCTAGTCTCCTCCACTCGAAATGCGGCTCCGTCTCTTCGCTCTCCTCGTCGTCGCCGGCGCGTGCACCTGGCTCGCTGCGGCGGTCTCCGCCTCCGCTCGGTCGGAGAAGGCTCCATTCGTGGCACCCGAGCCGCGTGTCGTTCGGGCGTCGGGCACCGTCTGTCCGCTCCCTCGGCGGTTCCGCGCTTCCTTCGGGCGTGCAGCACGGGACACGGGCTCCCGCTCGCACTGCTCGTCTCGGTGGCAAGAGTGGAATCGAGTCTCCGCGTGAGGGCCCGTTCTGAAGCGGGGGCCCGCGGACTGCTCCAGGTGCTCCCGGCAACCGCCCGTGAGCTGGCGCTGAACCCGGATCACCCGCCCTCGAACGTGCTTGCGGGAGCGCGCTCAGGCTCATGCTCGACCGCTTCCACTCGACCGACCTCGCCCTCGCGGCATACAACGCCGGCCCCACGGCCGTGACACGAGCCGGTGGAGCCCCCAAAGCCGAGACGCTCACCTACGTCGCCAACGTCACACGC
>JACDAN010000082.1 GCA_013695385.1 Actinomycetota bacterium
CGAGGCGGCCGCCGGCACGACCGAGCTGAACGACTACACGCTCGTGCGCTCGGACGGCTGCACGGACACGAACGGCCTGAACCGCGGCGAGACGGGCACCTGCGAGCTCAGGAACACGCTCAAGCCGAAGCTCACCGTCAACAAGGTCTGCCAGCCGGCGGGCGACGCGGGCAAGTTCGTGCTCTCGGTCAACGGCACCTCCAAGGAAGTCGCGTGCGGAGGCAGCCTGGAGGTCAGGGTGAGCCCGGCGACCTACACCGTGTCGGAGTCGGCCGGAACCGGCACCAACCTGGCCGACTACGAGACCACGATCAACGGCGCCTGCGACAGTGCGGGGAGGGTCACGCTCAGCTACGGCGACTCGAAGACCTGCACCGTCACGAACAAGCGGAAGCCGGTCCTCACGGTCACGAAGGCCTGTCCGAACGGCAAGCAGAGCCTCGGCGACCGCTTCGAGGTCGTGCTGAACGGCACCCGAACGGGGCGCATCCTCGACTGCGGCCAGAGCACGACGTTCTAGCGGCTCGCCGTGGGATCGAAGGCGAACGTGACGGAGGCCGTCCCCGCGGGCAACTACACGACCAACCTCGCCAACTACACGATCACCTACAGCGCGGGCTGCACGAACGCGGCGCTCGCGGCGGGTGCAGCCCAGCTCTGCACCATCACCAACACCCGGAAGGGGCCGCGCTCGCAGCCCTTCACGCCGGGCTACTGGAAGACCCATCCGAGGGAGGCACAGGCCCTCCTGCCCGTCCAGCTCGGAGCCTACGTCGTGGACTTCAAGACGCAGGTGACGCCGATCTTCAGCGGGATGAACTGCAGCAGTGCGAAAGACCTCGACATGGTCGGCTGCCTCGCGGGACACCTGCTCGCGGCGAAGCTGAACGTGAAGAACGGGGCGTCCAACTGCATCAACGCGATCATCGAGCAGGCCGACGCGTTCCTCGTCAGCATCGGTTACGCCGGGCCTGGCAAGCCGCTCGCCCGCCCGCTGACCGCCGAGGATCGGGCGTATGCCGAATCGCTGAAGAACGCCCTCGACCGCTACAACAACGGGCTCGGCTGCTGAGAGCGTCCGCTGAGCGGTGACGCGGCCTCGCCGCGTCGGGGGCAACGGAGGCGGTGACGGTCGCGGAGCGAGGCGAGCGGGAGGGTCGAACCGCGAGGCGACCGGCAGTACGAGCCAGGGGTCTCTCCGTCAAAACGCGTCTTCCGTGCCCGCTGCGCCTACGTGGGCGGCGTGAGCTCGTCGACGTCCACGTTCCAGGCACGCACGTCCTCGAGCACGAAGACGCCGTTCACGACGTACAGGTCTCGGGCAACGAGCGCTCGCGCCTCCTCTTCGCCGACTTTCTCGAGGACGATCAGCGTGCGCGAGTAGTCTGCGAACGGCCCCGGCCCGAGGAGCGGAGCGGGAGAGGCTCATCCTGCGGGGGGTGGGTGGCGCCCTTCGCCCGGCTCGGGAATGGCTGCGGCAATCTCTTCCTCGCTTGACCTCTCGATCCGCTCGATGGCGTCCCTGATGGCCGACGGGAACGGCCAGTGGGACACTGTTCCGGCAGGCTACTACCGTCCTCAGGCTGGGCGAGACCGAAACACTCGTAGTCCTCGGGGCGGGCGCGTCCCGAGGCGCGAGCTTCGTCGATCCCCCTCACACGCTCTACAAGCCCCCGCTCGACCTCGATTACTTCAAGCTTCTCGCGGTCTCGCCCGCCGGTCGCTCGGCGCAGGCGCGGGCACTCCTTAAGTATGTGCGCGAGAACTATTCGGCGACTCTCGATATTTACGAATACGGCGCGAACTGACGCCCGGCAACGTGGCAGGCTTGCCCTGCCCGGCTAGGCCGCCGGCACCGCCCATCCCTCGAATGGGGGTCAAGCCAGACCCGGGCGAAGGCCGAAGGGGTGGAGGGCCCCGGCGAGTGGCCGCAGATTCGTCCGGGGCCCTTTCTCTTGACATCCATCCGCCGGACCGCCGGCCTCCGCTGGATGCAGGCCCCGTCTCGATTCACGCGTAAGCTCCGCGCCCGTGCGGGCGCTGGAGGGGAAGCGGGCGATCGTCACCGGCGCCTCCAGCGGGATCGGCGCCGCAACTGCCCGTGCGCTGGCTCGCGAGGGCGCCACCGTCGCCGTCGGCGCAAGACGGGCCGACCGGCTGGCCGACCTGGGAGAGGGATTCGTCGCGCTGGAGCTAGACGTCGTCGACCCTGAGAGCTCGGAGAGGTTCGTGTCGAGCGCATTCGACCGCCTCAGGGGGATCGACATCCTCGTGAACAACGCGGGCCTCGCCGTCGGCCGCGACCTCTTCGACGCGAGCACGGAGGAGGACGAAGAGGCCGTCCTCGAGACGAACGTGCACGGCCTGATCCGAATGACCCGTCTTTGCCTGCCGCACCTCTCGGACGATGGTCACATCGTCAACATCGGGTCGATCGCCGGAAGGCAGGCCTACGAGAAGGCGGCCCTCTACGTGGCCTCGAAATTCGCAGTCCGGGGCTTCACCTACGCGCTCCGGGAGGATCTCCTCGGCCGGCCCATCCGGCTCACGACCGTCGACCCGGGACTCGTCGAGACGAATTTCTCGGTCGTTCGCCTGCGCGGAGACGAAGGGGCGGCGGCGAAGGTCTACGAGAACGTGGAGCCGCTGACCCCCCAGGACATCGCCGAGTGCGTCATCTTCGCCCTCACCCGCCCTGCCCACGTCAACGTCGATGAGATCGTCGTCAAGGCTCGGGCCCAGAGCAGTCCCAGCCGAATCATTCGGGATCGACCCTAGGACCTCGGGAGCCGGCGGCCATGGCGATCACGATCCTCGAGGGTTCGACCTTCTGCATCTGCGATGAGGTCGGCGACGTCGGAGGATGGGCCACGAGCGGGCTCTTCGCCGAGGACACGCGCTTCCTGTCGGTTCTCCGATTGACCGTCGATGGTCGCCGCCCCCTCCTGCTGACCTCCGGGAAGGTGGACTACTTCTCCGCCGCCTTCTACCTGCGGAACCAAGTGACCGCAGACCTAGAGCAGGATGAGGTCTCGATCATTCGCGAGCGGTTCATCGGGGATGCGTCGATGCAGGATCGGCTCATCGTGCAGAACCAGGGCATGCGGTCGGTTGCGTTCGAGCTCGCGCTCGAGGTCGGCTCGGACTTCGCGGACATCTTCGCCGTCAAGAACTACGACTTCGCGCTCGGGGATCCCCAGCACGCCGACCCGCTGCCGCTGCTCGTCGACTGCGACTTCGACGAGGAGAACAACCAGTTCATCCTCACGGACGACGGCGCGTCGCCCGCGCGCACCCAGATGATCTTCTCTCAGCCCGGCCGGGTCGACGAGATGCGGATCTCGTTTCCGATTCGCCTCGATCCCCGAGAGCGATGGGAGCTCCGCGTCGACGTCGTGCCGTTGTCGGACGGTGAGCCCCTCGTTCCCCGCGCCGCCGAGCGGCGGTTCGGCGACGAGATCGCACGAGTCCGGGAGTCCCTCGCGGCGTGGCAGCTTCGCGTTCCGCAGCTGCGAGCGACCTGGGACGACCTCTCGTATTCGTTCGGGCGCTCCGTCTCGGACCTGGCGTCGCTCCGGATGCACGGGCGGGAGAACGGCGGTGTCGGGAAGCTCCCCGCGGCGGGAATGCCGTGGTTCATGACCGTCTTCGGCCGGGACACGATCATCACGTGCCTCCAGACGCTCCTCTTCGGCCCCGAGCTGGCGGTGACCGCGCTCAGGGTCCTCGGCGAGCTCCAGTCCAGGGTCGACGACCCGGCGCGGGACGCCGAGCCCGGAAAGATCGTCCACGAGGTGCGGCGCGGAAAAGCCGCGCGATCCTGGCACGGCGCGTACTACGGCAGCGTCGACGCGACGCCGCTCTATCTGATCCTCCTCTCGGAGGTCTGGCGCTGGACGGACGACGCAGGCCTCGTCAACGAGCTGAAGCCGGCGGCCCTGAACGCGCTCGAGTGGATCGCAACGCGCGGGGATCTCGACGGCGACGGCTTCGTCGAGTACCGGAAGCGGAGCCCGCGAGGGCTCGACAACCAGTCGTGGAAGGACTCGCACGACTCTCAGCGCTTCGCCGACGGGCGTCTAGCCGAGCCGCCGATCGCAGCCGCAGAGGTCCAGGGGTACGTCTACGATGCCAAGCGCCGCACTGCGGAGCTCGCGCGCGAGGTCTGGCGCGACCGTTCCCTCGCGGATCGGCTCGATCGCGAGGCCGAGGAGCTTCGAGACCGCTTCAACGAGGCGTTCTGGACGGAGGAGCGAGGCGGGTACTACGTCCTTGCGCTCGACCGCGAGAAACGGCAGGTCGACTCTCTCTGCTCTAACGCGGGGCACCTGCTCTGGAGCGGGATCGTGCCCCAGGAACGGGTCGACGCGGTCGTCGACGGTCTCATGGGTGACGCGCTGTGGTCGGGTTGGGGGGTGCGGACGATGTCGACGCTCGACCGGGGCTACAACCCGCTTGCGTACCACAACGGCACGGTCTGGCCTCACGACAATTCACTGATCGCCTGGGGTCTCGCACGCTACGAGCGCTGGCCGGAGGCGCATCGCATCGTGCGCCAGATGCTGACGGCCGCGAGGCACTTCGACTACCAGCTCCCAGAGGTCTTCGCGGGACTGCCGAGAGCGGAGACGCGGTTCCCGATCGCATACCCGACGGCGGCTCGGCCGCAGGCCTGGGCAGCGGGCACGCCGGTGCTGCTGCTCCAGCTTCTTCTCGGCCTCCGCCCGGACCACCGGCAGAACACGCTCGGGACGCTTGCGCCGGCGGAGCTGCCTGCCTGGGCGGGTTCCCTCAGACTGTCGAGTGTGAGGGCGTTCGACCGCGTCTGGGAAGTCCGGCTCGAGGACGGCCGCGTCCAGGTGACCGAGGGATGAACGGCGAGCGGCTCAAGATCGCGATCGTCAGCCCTGCCTGGTTCCCGGTGCCTCCGAGCGGCTACGGCGGAGTCGAGTGGGTGGTTGCCCTCCTCGCCGACGGACTCGCCGACGCGGGACATGACGTGACGCTGTTCGCGTCCGGGGACTCGCGCACGAAGGCGAAGCTGTCCTCGGTCTTCGACGTCGCGCCGAGCGAGTGGATCGGCCGGTCCTTCTGGGAGCTGCAGCACGCCCTGCCGTGCTACACGCATGCCGACGAATACGACGTCATCAGCGAGCACACCGGGATGACGGGAATCCTCTTCTCGGGACTCGTCGACACACCCGTCGCCCACACCGTTCACGGACCGATGACGGGTGAGCCCGGAAGGATGTACGAGGCCCTCCACCAGCTCGTTCCGCGGCTCCATCTGATTTCCCTCTCGATCAACCAGCGAAAGCCGAAGCCGGACCTTCCATGGCTCGCCAACTGCCCCAACGCGCTCGACCTCTCGGTCTATCCGTCGAAGCCCCACCCCGGGGAGTACCTCTTGTTTCTCGGCAGGATGAGTTCTGACAAGGGCTGCCACCGCGCCATCGCCGTTGCCATCGAGCTGGGGCTGCCACTGAAGATCGCCGGCAAGAAGCAGGAGCCGAAGGAAGAGCAGTACTTCGCGGAGTTCGTCGAGCCCCACCTCGGCGTGCACGGAATCGAGTACCTGGGTGAGGTCTCGCACGGGAAGAAGGTCGAGCTTCTCCAGGACGCGCGGGCTACCCTGTTTCCGATCGAGTGGGAGGAGCCGTTCGGCCTCGTGATGATCGAGAGCATGGCGTGTGGGACACCCGTGATCGCCACGAACTGCGGGGCCGTCCCGGAGGTGATCGAGCACGGGCGCTCCGGGATCATCGTGGAGACCTACAGGGAGATGGCCGCGGCCCTCGAGGAGGCGGATGCCCTGGATCCGCTGGAGTGCCGGAGGTACGTGGAGGAACAGTTCTCGCCCGAGCGGATGATCGGCGACTACGTTCGGGCGTTTCGCGAGGTGATCGTGGACGCCGACGCGTCGGTCTCGGCCAGCTTGTCCCAGTAGCGGCGCAGGCCTGCATAGGACTGGCCGAGCGGCATCGCGCGCTCGTACGTCTCCGGTTCGCCGCTCTCCGCGGCGAGCTCGGCCTTGCGGCGAGCCGTCCACTCGGTCTCAGGGAGCTCTGCGGCGGCCCAGTCGCGGACGCGCTGCCGAAGCTGTGCGAGATGTGGGCCGGGATCGTCGACGACTCCGAAATGGATCAGCGCGAGGCGCTCGGGCCGCCGGCGCTCGATCTCGTCGAGCGTGGAGAGCCAGCCCTCGAGGTCGAACTCGGGTGGGGGCGTCGGAGGCGCGACGAAGCCGTCTGGCCGGATGCGAACACCGGCCGCATCGCCCGCGTAGAGGGTTCCGTCGGGCGCGTGATAACAGACGTGATGGTTGGCGTGGCCGGGGCTCGGGAAGACGTCGAGGTCCAGGGCCCGGTCTCCCAGCAGCCGGACGTTCCTCTCCGGGATCGGAGCGAGCTCGCCCCACAGCTCGTCGAACGCGTCGCCATACAGCCGGCGGGCGCTCCGCTCGAGACGAAGAGGGTCGACGAGGTGGGGCGCGCCCACCTCCGAGACGTGGACCTGGAG
>JACDAN010000099.1 GCA_013695385.1 Actinomycetota bacterium
GCCGAGGCAGCGCGCCGCGTGGAGACCTCCGTCCGGACGATCACGAACGCGACGAGCCTCGGGGGCACGCATTCACTCCTGGAGACCCGCGCCCGCTGGGAAGGCGATCGCGTGCCCGAGAACCTCGTCAGGCTCAGCGTCGGGCTGGAGGACGTCGAGCTTCTCTGGGCAGACCTCGAGCATGCGCTCGGGTAGAGCCGGAGGTCGGACTCGAACCGACGGCCTGCTGATTACAAATCAGCTGCTCTACCAGCTGAGCTACTCCGGCGCCCCCACACTGTAGACCGGAGGTCACGCGGCGTCTCCTCGCCGCTCGAGCTGGATCACCGGCGCGACCTCCACGTTGGGCTCCTCGTGCCGGCCGCGAGGATGGCTCCCCAGATCAAAGGCCGAGGACGCTGAACACGAGCAGCGTGACGAGGAAGCCGAACCCGAAGATGACGACGTTCATCGGTTTGCCTGTGTCAATTGTCTGTTCACTCTTTGTACAATGCATGCCGTGTCACCCGGAGAAGCGTTCCTCCGCATCGGCGAGCTGAGCCGGCGAACCGGCGTGGCGCCCGAGCTCCTGCGCGCATGGGAGCGGCGCTACGGACTGCTCAGACCGGCGCGTTCGGATGGTGGCTTTCGCCTCTACTCCGAGGCGGACGAGCAGCGGGTGACGCTCATGCAAGCACAGCTGAAACGCGGTCTCGCGGCGGCAGAAGCAGCCAGGCACGCGATCGAAGGGAGCGACGAGAGCCCCTCGGGGGCCGCGCGCGAGCACGCGCGACCGGAGCTCTATGCCGGCGCGGCTCAGCTGCGCGTGTCACTCGACTCCTTCGACGAGAGCGGGGCTCAGACCGCGCTGGACGACCTCTTCGGAGCCTTCACCGTCCAGACGGTGCTCGGCTCGGTGATCCTTCCCTTTCTCGTGGATCTCGGGGAGCGCTGGTCGACGGGAGACGCCACCGTGGCCCAGGAGCACTTCGCCAGCCAGCTGATCAGGGGACGCCTGCTGGGGTTCGGCCGGGGATGGGACGGTGGCAACGGGCCGCGCGCGGTACTCGCCTGCGCGCCCGGGGAGCTCCACGACCTCGGGCTCATCGCCTTCGGCCTCGCGCTCAACCGCCGCGGGTGGCGAATCACGTTCCTCGGACCTGACACGCCGGTTGAGAGCCTCACAGAGACCGTGGACCGGCTCGCACCCGATCTCGTGGTCGTCAGCGCGATCGCCCGAAAACGGCTCACCCCGCTCGTGCCCTTCCTGAAGGAGCTGTCACAACGCACGGAGGTCGCCGTTGCCGGGGCCGGTGCGGCTACGGAGCTCGACGGAATCCGACGGCTCGAGGCTGACCCTGTCAGCGCAGCCGCGGTTGTCGGCGAGCGACCCTAGGCTCTAGGGGCTTACTGCAGCACCTGGCGCGAGGCCTGGTGCTGGAGGATCTTTCGCTTCACCCGCTGTAGCGCGTTGTCGATCGTCTTCGTGTCCACCTCCAGCCGCTCGGCCATCTCCTCGTAGGAGGCGCCCTCCAGGTAGAGGCGAAGCGCGTCGGCCTCGAGCGGCGAGAGACCCGTTCCGAGGCAGAAAACGAGGCTCTGGAGCTCCTCGGTCGAGATCACGCAAACAGAAGGCTCGTCCACGCCCGGACCCGGAAGGGCATCGCCGAGCGTGCAGTCGCCGTCCGACTCCTGGCCCGCCGGGGTCTGGCTGAACGACACGTAGGTGTTCAGCGGCGCGTGCTTGAAGCGGGTTGCCGTCTTGATGGCGGTGATGATCTGGCGGGTGATGCAGAGCTCAGCGAAACTCCGGAAGGAGGTCTCCTTGTCGGAGCGGAAGTCCCGCACCGCCTTGTAGAGGCCGATCAGGCCCTCCTGGATCAGATCCTCCGAGTCGCCGCCGGCCAGGAAGTACGAGCTCGCCTTCAGCCTGACGAAGCCCGTATATCGCCGCATGAGGGTGTCCATCGCACCCGTGTCGCCGTTCCGGGCTCGGATGACGAGCTGGAGGTCGGCGAGCTCTCGCTCGGCCCGCTGAGCGGAGTACGTCCGGGTGACTGGTCTGGCAGCCATGGGTTCCGTTCGGACGATCCTGGTGGTCGGCGTGCTAGTGCCGAACCAGTTTCATCCTCAACTTGCTCGGGAACGTAGCAGGATCAAGCAGGTATTACAAGGGTCTTGCAGGGGACCCCTGCAACCGGACCCTTGCGGAGGTCCTCATTCGATCGGACCCCTGCGCAGCCGTTCCAGCTTCTCGCGAGTCTCCGGGTCGACGCGATCGCCTACACGACTCGGCCGGCCCTCGCGGTGCTGGACCGAGGCGAGCGACGAGGCGAACTCGCGCGAGCTGATCTTTGCGACCTTCTGGCCGGACGTCCCTCGCACCGCTGCATCGGAGGAGACGAGGCAGACCCGCTCCCGGTCTCGATGCTCGGCGGCGAGACGCTCGAGCAGCGCGTCCGCGTGAGCCGCGTAGCGCACGTCCAGCCGGCCGAAGCTCTCCTCGGTGCCCACGCCGTCGAAGACGACGATCCCTCGCGCACCACGGAGCGCGACGAAACTCGCGAGCACATCCACGAGCTCTCGGCTGTCGTCGAGGCCGGCGGCGTGAAGGACGTTGTAGCCGTCGAACAGGTACAGGGTCGGCTCAGGCAGCGCGCCGCCTCTTCGCCTCGTAGAGCAGGACTGCTGCCGCGACACTCACGTTGAGAGAATCGACCTTGCCGGCAAGCGGAATCGACACGATCTGGTCGCAGGCCCGGCGGACCAGCGGACGCAAGCCTTTTCCTTCCGCTCCCAAGACGAGCGCGATGCCGCCGTCGAAGTCGGCCTCCCACAGCCCGATATCGGAGTCGGCCGCCGCGCCCCACACCCAGAGCCCCGGTCCCTTGGCCTCGGTGAGGTAGCGCGCCAGGTTCGGGACGACGGCAACGGCGAGGTGCTCCACTGCTCCGGCGGAGGCTCGGCAGACGGCCGGGGTGACACGTGCAGCTCCGTGGGCAGGGACGATGACGCCGGTGGCGCCGGCGCCCTCCGCGCTGCGGCAGACCGCGCCCAGGTTGTGCGGATCGGTGACCTGGTCGAGACAGACGAGGAGCGGCTCGCCGGCGGAGGCGAGCTCGTACGCGTCGGCGTAGCGATATGGCTCGCAGCGGGCGACGACGCCCTGGTGGTCGCGGGTTCGGACGGCCTCGGTGAGCACGCGCTCGGGCTTCGCCTGCACCCGCGGAGCTCCGGGCTCTCGGAGCCAGGGCTCCCCGGCGAGCGCACGCTCGGTCGCCCAGACCTCGAGCACCGCCCGCGGGCCGCGAAGCGCCTCGCGGACGGCATTCCGACCGTAGACCTGCTCGGACGTCACGTGCGCCGGACGAGACGAAAACCGGGAGCTTCCGCGACATCTCGAGCCTCCCACCCGCGTCGCTCGATCTCCTCACGGAGGCGGTCGGCCTCCTCGAAGTCTCTCGCCTCTCGCGCCTGCTTTCGGCGCTCGGCGAACTCCACGAGATCTGCCGGCGCCGCCTCGTCGCCGGCAAGGCTTTCCAGTCCGAACACGCGCAGAGCTCGCAAAAGCAGGTCGTGATCGCGCCATCCGTGCATCACCGCCAGAGCCTCCGGCGTGTTGAAGTCGTCGTTCAGCGCATCCTCGAACCCACTCCACGCGCTCTCCGCAGCGGGCTCCGAGGGGTTGCGGAAGACCTCCCTGAAACCGTCGGCGCGCGTACCGGCTGCCGCGACCGTCTCGTCGGAGAAGTCGATCGGCTTCCGCCAATGACCGGTGAGGAAGAAGACCAGGAGAGTCTGAGCGCCCCATTCGTCGATGGCGTCGCGCAAGGTCACGAAGTTCCCGAGCGATTTCGACATCTTCTCGCCCGTGAAACGGAGCATTCCGTTGTGCGTCCAGATCCGGGCGAAGTCGTGTCCGAGTGCGCTCGACTGCGCGAGCTCGTTCTCGTGATGCGGGAACACGAGGTCGAGCCCGCCTCCGTGGATCTCGAACGCAGGGCCGAGAAGCTCCTCCGCCATCACCGAGCACTCGATGTGCCAGCCTGGACGACCCCGGCCCCAGGGCGAGTCCCAGGAGGTGTCCTCGTCGGGCTTGTTCGCCTTCCAGAGCGCAAAGTCCCGCGGATCCTCCTTGAGCGGATTCGGCTCCTGATCTTCCACCTGATCGGGGCGCTGGCCCGAGAGGCGGCCGTACTCGGGATCGCGCGAAACCCGGAAGTACACGTCGCCCTCAACGGCGTATGCGTGGTCGGTGGCGATCAGTTGCTCGATGAAGCTGACGATCTGCGGAACCATCTCGGTGGCGCGTGGCAGGTGGTCTGGCATCCCCAGGCCAAGGCCGCCGGTGTCCTCGAGATACCAATCCGTCGCCCGCTCGGCGAGCTTCGCGCTTGCGTTCGGGGCCGCCTCGTAGATCTTGTCGTTGATGTCGGTGATGTTGTGGACGAGGGTGGTGTCGTACGCGTTTGCTCGAAGCCAGTTGCGAAGCCACATCCCGACGACGAAGGGGCGAGCGTTCCCGACGTGCGCTCTCGCGTACACGGTGGGCCCGCAGAAGTACATCCGGATCGGGCCCGGAGGAGGCGGGAGCTCTTCGAGCTTACGGCTGAGTGTGCTGTAGAGCCTGATCGACACGTCGCAGCGCTTCCTCCTTGGGCAGCGCGGCCAGTATCGCCGCTAGCTCCGGGCCCTTGTCACGCCCCGTCAACGCAACGCGAAGCGCGCGCAGGTTGCCCCCGACGGCCTTCAGCTCACGGACGATGGCACGCGGTTCTGCGTCTACGAGCTGCTTGAAGCGCTCGAGCGTCTCCGGCGCCGTGGTCGGGCCGGGCTCCGGCGCTTCGGTGACCTGTGCGGCGTAGTCACGAGCCTCCTGCAGGTCGCGTGCGCCCCGGGCGACCGGCACTGCAAGAGGTGGGATCTCGGCCCGGAGAGCAAGCTCGCCGTCGCTCATCTCCTCGATCGCCTCGACGGCGAGGCGCCGGATCCGTGAGAGATCGAGGTGGACGTCGTGCCTGGGAATCTGAAGCTCCTCCAGATAGCGCCGGACCGCCTCGGCGGGGATGCCGAGGTCCCGGAGGGACTCGACGGTTGCGCCTTCGGCCCGCTTCGACAGCTTCTTTCCGTCCTCACCGAGGATCAGACCGTGATGCACGTACTCCGGCGCTGGGGTCTCCAGCGCTTCGTGAAGATTGCGGTGGAGGTCCTCGTTCGGCCGGTGGTCGTTCCCGCGATAGACGTGCGTGATCTCGAGCTCGGCGTCGTCGACGACGCTCGCCAGGTGATACGTAGCCGTTCCGGCTTCGCGGAGAAGCGTCGTGCGGCCGAAACGGTCGCCGCCGAGGCGCTCGGCGGCCGCACGGTAGAGCTCCTGGCGCTGGCTCTGACGTACCGGGCCCTCGTCCCACTCGATCCCCAGCCACTCGAGGTCTCGTAGGAGCGCCTCTTCCCCGCCCGGGACGTTCCTGGTCGCGTCGGTGTCGTCGATCCGGAGCAGCATCCAGTCGCCCTCTCGACGGTTGATCACGGCACTGAGCGCGTTGCCGACGTGCAGCGAGCCGGTCGGGCTGGGCGCGAAACGGACACGCTTCATCGCGCGAATGTAACGGCCGCCG
>JACDAN010000103.1 GCA_013695385.1 Actinomycetota bacterium
CTTCACGCTCGAGGAGTTGGCCGACGTCTACGGGACGGCGGACGACTGGGTGCTGCAAGCCGTCGTCGAGCGTGCCGATCGCCCCGGCTGGACGGGCCAGACGTCGGTCGCACAGGATGCCGCCTTCCACCTCTACGCCCGCGCGGCGATCGACTACACGCCGTGACGTTCGGGCCGAGCATCCGACGGCGACGGCGTGGCAGCCACGGGATCCTCCGCTGGATCCTGGCGGGCATCGCAGCCGTCGTCCTCTTCGCGGCGGGGGTTGCCGTCGGCCAGGCGCTCGAGGAGCAGCCGAGGGGCGCACGACCCGTGACGAGCTTCGCGACGATCCAGCCCTGGACGCAGACGAATCGGCTGACCGTTGCCCAGACCGTGACCGAGCCGTGAGCTCACCGTCGCCAAAAAAGTGAAGGTTTGCTTAGACTCAGGCCGTGGCTGATCACGGGGGGAAGGCGCGGCGGCAGTCGCCTGCAAACAAGAACGCCGAGTGGTTGACGCTCGGCCAGGCTGCGCGCTACCTGGGAGTCGCCCAGAGCACGATTCGAAAATGGTCGGATCAGGGACGACTTCCCGCCTTCTACACGCCCGGCGGCCACAGGCGCTACACGCGCCGTGAGCTCGACACCTTCGTCGCCTCCTCGGCTGCCGGCGCATCGCGTGGGCGTAGCTCACCCCTGATCCTGATCGTCGACGACGACCCTCGAATTCGGGAGTTCGTTCGCGTGAACCTCGAGATGGACGGGTACACCGTGCGCGAGGCGGCGAATGCCGAGGAGGGGCTCGCCGTCCTCGAAGACGATTCCCCGGACCTGATCCTGCTCGATGTGATGATGCCGGGCGTCGACGGTTGGGAGATGCTCCGCCGAGTGCACGAGCGCCACGGCGTGGGGTCGATCCCGGTGATCATGTTCAGCGGCAAAGTCGAAGAGTCGGCCGACGAGGCCGAGTCTCGGGGTGCCCAGGCGTTTCTCGGCAAGGGCTTCAACCCGCAGGATCTCGTTTCCCGAACCAAAGAACTTCTACGCCCCTAAATCGTACGTAGCTGGGGTCTGGGCGAGCTTGGGCGCCGCGCGCTCGCGAAGCGGGCGCCCGGCTACAGAGACGTGGCGCGAAGTGCGCAGCACTTCGGGCCAGTCAAGAGGAAACGCGCCAGCGTTTCCGGAATTAGAGCTCCTCGGAGGCGCGCAGGAGGCCGGCGACGATCACGGCGAGAGCCGCGAGCAGGCTGATCCAGATGCCGATACCGCGACCCGCGGGCTGGAAGTCCTCCGGGATGGAGATCAGCCGGATGAGCACGAGGATCGTGGCGAGGGAGCCCAGAACGATGACGATCAGGCTCTCGGGAACGGTGGCCGGCAGCTCGATTCCGACCTGATCGAGGAGGTGGAGTGCGATGACGGCCAGGCCGAGCAGCAGCACGATCTTCGCGAGCGGCCCGGTGTGCCAGCCGATGACGGCGATGGTCGGCTCGTCGCCGACGCTCACGTACCAGCCCATCAGGGTCGAGAGGCTGAGGACGAGCCCGGCAAGCCACGTGAGCCGCTCTCCGGCGCCCCACATCCATGCGGCATCCGGCGCCAAACGGTTGAGGCCGCTCTCCGGCTCGTAGGTCTCCTGCGGGAAGGGCTCGGGCGTCTGCACCGCGCTAAGTATCAGTTATGGGCGCAGGAAGCTGCTGAAGGATCGGTTCCGCGTCCAATGCGGTTACAGGCCGAAGAGGCGTTCGATCTGGCGCCAGACGAAGAGCGAAACGTAGGCGGTCAGGACGAGGAGAGCGAGCAGCACGGCGAAGAACCGGAGGCGCGCCAGGCTTCGCTCCCGGCTCCGTTCCTCGCGAAAACGCCGACGCGCGCGGTGGCGATGGTACTCCCGCCGGATCGTTGTAGGGTCGACGGGCGGGGCCTCGTCGACGGCGTGAGGGCGTCGGGCCAGCTCGGCCATGCATGGACTCTATACCGGGCCGGAGAGTGCGGCTCGGGCAGTCATACTGATTCGGCGCGTGATTTCGCCGGCCGGTCAGGAGGTCTCGCCCGCAGCGCTCCAGAGCCTCGCCGCAGTGGGGCGGGAGCTTGCGCGCGCCCACGACCTCGATCAGGCACTCGGCACTCTCGCCATGGCTGCGGCAGCCGGGACGGGTGCGGGGGTGGCCGTGATCCGCGTCGCGGACAGACCGGGCTCCGACCTGCTGGCGCGGGGTGTCTGGGCGGCCTCGTCCGCGCTCCGGGCTGAGCTCGAGGGTTCGCGGATCTCCTCGGAGTCGATCGGCACCGAGGAGCTGACCGAGTCTGACCCGCTGCCCGAGCCTCTCGCGCGCCTCGCCCGCCGGTGGGGCGCCGCAGGCATGCTCGTCTGCCCGGTGTCCGACAGCTTGGGGATGTTCGTGACGGTCGAGCTGGCTCGTAGCGGCGATGCTTTCTCGCCCGCCGACGTGCTCGTGGCGCGGGTGGTGGCGAACCAGGCCGCGCTCCTCGTACGGGCCATCGAGACAACAGACGGGGATGCGCGGGCCGAAGGCCGTGGGATCGCTCTCGAGCTCGCCGGCCGGGCGCTTGCGTGTGTGGCCGAGGAGGGGAGGGGTGCAGAGCGGGTTGCCCGTCTCGCCCTCGAGGTGACCGGAGCCGGGTCGTGCATCCTCTGGCGCTCGACGCCGTCCGGCCCGCAAGCCGCCGTCGCCGTCGGCGAGCCGGCAGACGTAGAGGATCCGCGACGCGCCGTGCGCGACGCGGAGCGCGCGCTCGGGCACCGCCCGGCCGCACTCCTCCCCGAGGGGGTCGCTCTCGTCCGGCTCGGCGAGCCACCCGTCGGCGGCCTTCGGCTCACGTTCGACGAGGGAGACCTGCTGTCGGAGGGCGACCTGTCCCACCTGGTCACGTTCGGCGTCAGAGCCGCCCACGCGCTGCGGGTGGGAGAGCGCACGAACGATCTTGCGCAAGAGCTCGATCGCAGCCGGGCGTTGCTGGCGGTCGTCGGTCAGGCGATCGCAGAGCTCTCCCTCGCTCACACACTCGACACCGCAGTGGACCGGGTCGCAGAGCTGCTGGAGACCGAGCAGGCTGCCGTCTACCTCCGCCAGGGCGGTGGCCTCGAGACCGCGGCGGAACGAGGGTTGGCCGGGCCTCATCTACGGGTTGCGGAGGGGCTTCTCGACCTCGTCCTCGGGCAGTTGCGCGCCAGGCCGGTGGTCGAAGTGCGCGAAGCGCATAGTGACCCGCGGCTCGGGACCGTCCGCGATGCGGTCGCCGAGGCGGGGATCGAGAGCGCTGTCGTCGTCCCGCTTCGAGCGGCCGGAGACCTGATCGGTCTCCTCGTCGCCTACCTCCCGGCTGCACGGCGACTCCAGGAGAGCGATTCTGCGCTCCTTGCGGCGTTCGCTGGCCAGCTCGCGGTGGCGGTTCAGAACGCCGGCCTGCACGAGGAGACTGCGCGACTGGCGCGGGACCGGGAGCAGGCGCTCGAGGCCCAGAGCCTGGCGACCCGCCGGCTGGAAGCCGTCTACGAGATTTCGCGCTCCTTCTCCGAGAGCCTGTCACTCGACGAGACGGTGACTGCGGTCACCCGAACGGCGGTTGAGCTGCTCGATGTCGACGCTGCAGTTCTCCGCATGCCCGACCCCCGCGGCGCGACGTTCGTCCCTCGTGCGCTCCACATCCCCGACCCGAAGCTCGCGGCGGCGCTCGCGCCCATTCTGAACTGGCCCCAACCTCTGGAAGCCGTCGTCGCCGGTGCGCCGTACCCGCTGGCGCCCGAGGACGCCGAGCGACTCGGGGGCGGGCACGAGCTGCTCGTGCCCTTTCTGCGCCGCGGATCCAGCGCGGCCGTGATCCCGATCGTCGCCTCCGGAGAAGTGATGGCACTGCTCACTCTCGTCTCCCTCGACCCCGCACGGCCGATCGACGCGGTGACCCTCGACGCGGCACATTCCCTGACAGCGCAGGCCGCGCTTGCGATCGACAACGCCCGCCTCTACCAGCAGCAGGCGCATTTCGCGGACGCGATGCAGCGCTCATTGCTTCCCGCGGCTGCGCCGAACATCCCCGGCCTCGACGTGGGCAGCGTCTACGAGTCGTCGGCGAAGCTGGACGTCGGCGGCGACGTGTTCGACTACATGATCCTGCCGGACGGCCGGCTCGCAGTCGTGGTGGGCGACGTGTCCGGCAAGGGCATCGACGCGGCCGCCGACATGGCGATGACGAAGTTCGTCTTTCGCTCGCTGGCTCGCGAGCACCCGGAGCCTTCCGAGTTCCTCCGGTTCGCCAACGAGGTCGTCATCGACGAGGTGGGGGAAGCGAAGTTCGTGACGATGCTCTACCTCACCGTCGAGCCACGCAGCGGCGAGGTTACGTGTTCCGGCGCCGGCCATCCCGAGCCACGGCTCGTCCGGCCCGACGGGGAGGTGGTCGAGCTCGGGGCACGCGGCCTCGCTCTCGGAATCGCGCCCGATCAGCGCTACCCGGAAGCCCGTGATGTCCTGGAGCCTGGCGCGGCAGTCGTTCTCTTCACCGACGGGGTCGTCGAGTCGAGGGTCGAAACCGAGCTGTACGGCCAGGTTCGGCTCGATCGAGTGCTCGCAGAGCACCGTGGCTTGCCGGCCGAGGACCTCGCCCGCGCCGTCGTCGAGGACTCGCGCGCCTTCGCCGGCGGCGGCCTCGCCGATGACTGCACGGTCGTCGTCGTCAAGCGCACGCCTTCGCCGTGAGGGCGAACCAGGCGACGCTCACGGGCGTCGTCTTCGCAGCCGGCGTCGGCTCTCTGGCGACCGAGATCTGCGCCTCCCGCCTGCTCGCGCCGTACTTCGGGAACTCGACGATCGTCTGGGCCAACGTCATCGGTCTGGTCCTTGCGTCGCTCTCGCTCGGCTACTGGCTCGGCGGGCGCCTCGCCGACCGCCGGCCGACGATGCGCACGCTGGGGCTCGTCGTCGTTGCCGCAGCGTGCCTCATCGCGCTGATCCCGTTCGTCGCCCGTCCGCTGCTCGACTTCTCGGTCGAGGGCCTCGATCGTGTTTCTGCCGGAGCGGCGATCGGCTCCTTCTTCGGCGTGCTCGTCCTCTTCGTCCCGCCCGTCACCCTCCTCGGGATGGTTGCGCCGTTCGCCATCCGCCTGTCGCTGACGGATCTCGAGACCGCCGGCACTGTTGCCGGCCGGCTCTACGCCGTCTCGACGGTCGGGAGTCTGCTCGGGACCTTCCTCTCCGCGCTCGTGCTGATCCCCGTGATCGGAACCCAGCGGACGCTGCTCGCGAGCGCAACCCTCATTGCGCTCTGTGGCGCCGCGCTCCTCGGCCTGCGCTGGTTCGCGCCGGCGGCGGTGATCGCCTCGTTCGCGCTGATTCCGCCGGCCGCCGTCAAGGCGCAGGCCGGAGCCGTCTACGAGGACGAATCGCGCTATCAGTTCATCCAGGTCGTCGAGCGGGACGGCGTCCGGCGGCTCTACCTGGACGAGGGACTCGCGACCCACTCGGTGTGGCGAAGCGACGAGGTGCTGACAGGGGGAGTCTGGGACACGTACCTCGCCGTAGCGTCCCTGGCGCCGCGGGTGGAGCGGGTTGCCATGCTCGGGAATGCCGCAGGAACCGCCGCGCGGGCCTTTGCGACCTTCTACCCAGGCGTGCAGATCGACGGTGTCGAGCTGGACCCCGCGGTGAGCGACGTGGGCCGGCGCTTCTTCGGGATGGGCGAGATCCGGGGCCTGGCGGTGCACGACGCGGACGCCCGAGAGTTTCTCCGGCGGACGGATACGCGCTACGACGTAATCATCGTCGACGCCTACCGGCCGCCGTACGTGCCGTTCTACCTGGCAACTCGAGAGTTCTTCCGGGTGGTGCGCGAGCATCTTCGCCCGGGCGGCGTCGTGGCTCTCAACGTGGCGACGACGCCGCGCAACCACGACCTCGCCGACGAGATCGCCGGCACCCTTGCCACCGAGCTGCCGGAGGTCGTCACGTGGCAACCGCTCCGCTTCAACCAGATCGTGATCGGCTACAGGCTCCCTTCGCCGCCGCACAGGCCCAGGATCACAGGAGCAGTCGAGCCGCTAATCGATCACCTCGGGCGGACGTCGCGGCGCGCGGCTCCGTCCGACGACCCCTGGAC
>JACDAN010000200.1 GCA_013695385.1 Actinomycetota bacterium
AGGGCCGCATCGGCCTGAACCGGATGGTCGAGCTGCTCTGCACGGGTCCGGCGAAGCTCTTTGGTCTCTACCCCCGCAAGGGCACTGTTGCCGTGGGTTCCGACGCCGACCTCGTGATCTTCGACCCGGAGAAGCGGCACACGATCACGGCCGCCAATCAGGAGTCGAAGTCGGACTACAACCTCTACGAGGGCACCGAGGTCGTGGGCGACGTCGAGACGGTGCTGCTCCGCGGCAACATGGTCGTGGAGGGCGGGCAAGTCGTCGGGAAGCCGGGCGTGGGACAGTTCGTGCGGCGGGCTCGCTTCGGCGAGCACCTCGCCGCGAGTCGCGCGGAGGAGCCGGCCACGGCGTAGTTCCCGGAGCAACAGCAGGCGGCGCGCCGAGACCTCTCGCTTCTAGGCTCCCCGGGTGCCGGCACGACGCCTTCGCCTCACGCCGCCCGATGCGGCCGAGATCGCGGCGGCGTTCGCCGATCTTCGGAACGGCCTTGGCGTGGCGATGGACTTTCCTCCGGAAGTGTGCGCGGACGCGGAGCAGGCGATCCGGTCACCGCGTCTCCCGGAGGCGGACGAGACGGCGATTCCCTTCGCCACGATCGACCCGCCCGAGTCGATGGATCTCGACCAGGCCCTGCATCTCGAGCGCCGGGACGGCGGCTACCGCGTGCGCTACGCGATCGCCGACGTGGCCGCGTTCGTCGATCCGGGCGGTGCCATGGACCGGGAGGCGCACGAGCGGGGACAGACCCTCTACGCGCCGGACGGCAACGCGCGGCTGTACCCGCCGCAGCTGTCCGAGGATGCGGGGAGCCTGCTCCCGGGTGAGATGCGCCCCGCTCTCCTGTGGACGATGGACGTCGACGGAACCGGCGAAGGCGTTGAGGTCGACGTTGGTCGCGCACTCGTCCGTAGCCGGGAGAAGCTTGACTACGCGGGAGTGCAGCGCTCCCTCGACAATGGTTCGGCGTCCGAGTCTCTGGAGTTGCTGCGCGAGGTCGGGCTCTTGCGCCAGAAGCGTGAGGAAAAGCGCGGCGGGATCAACCTGCCGATCCCGGAGCAGGAACTCGAACGGGGGCCTGTCGGCTACGAGTTGTCGTTTCGCGCGCCGCTCCCCGTGGAGGGCTGGAACGCGCAGATCTCGTTGATGACGGGCCAGGCCGCGGCCGAGCTGATGCTTTCCGCGCGGGTGGGTGTGCTGCGTACGCTCCCTGTTGCCGATCCGAAGGCGGTCGACCGGCTGCGGAGGACCGCGAAGGCGCTTGGTGTCGATTGGAGCCCGGAACTCTCGTACGCCGAGCTCATCCGCACGCTCGACCCGTGGCGACCCGCGCACGCCGCGCTCCTCTCGGAGTCGACCGTCCTACTCCGCGGCTCGGGCTACGCGGCCTTCGAGGACGAAGTACCGACCCACGTTGCCCATGCAGGTGTCGGCGCCGAGTACGCACACACGACGGCTCCTCTCCGCAGGCTGGTCGACCGCTACGTCGGGGAGGTGTGCGTGGCGGTGTCAGCCGGTGCCGAGGTGCCGGAGTGGGCTCAGTCGGCCCTGCCGCAGCTCCCCGAGACGATGGCGCGATCGAACCGGAGGGCGCAGCAGTACGAGGCCGGGATCATCTCGACCGTCGAGGCGGCGGTACTCGAGCACCGGGTAGGCGAGATGTTTGACGCGGTCGTCGTTGACGTGGACGAGCGCGACGGCGGCGGGATGGTGCAGCTCGCGGAGCCGGCGGTAACCGCCCACTGCGAGGGGAAGCTGCCGCTCGGAGCCCGCGTCGAGGTGCGGCTCGAGCTGGCGGACGTCGCGAAGCGGCAGGTTCGTTTCGTACTCGTGCGCTAGGAGCGACAGAAGACGCTGAGGGCGAGCTGCTCGATCGCGCCGCGGATCTGTCCCGCCGGCAGTCCACGATCCCGGCGGAGGTGCTGGTGTCGGCGCGATGTACTTCGAGCAAGCACACCTGCCCGGAGCGATCAAGATCCCGCACGAGCGCGTCGACGCGCGAGCCGGAACTCTAACCCCAGCTGCGGCGTAGCCGTGCCTTTAGGCCATGGTGGAAGCCGGGTCCGCCCGGACGATCACCGTGTCGGCGACCGGAATGACCTCGGTGACCGGCAGCCCTGCGGCGTCGGCGTGCCGGCGGATTGCATCGGGGCTGGATGCCTGGTAGATGCAAACGGTACCGAGCTCACCCGACTCCTCCGCGAGCACGTAGCTGCGGATCCAGCGGATGTCGTCTGGCATTGCGTCACCCTCGGCCGTCGAGCGGGCCGCGGCCTCCTTGAGGTCGTCTTCCGTCGTCCAGCCGTCGCGGCGCAGGATCGCGTAGAGCTCCATCACTCCTCCTCCGTGGTATCGAGGCGATCGTAACGATTCAGCGCGTCTGCGGGAATCCCAGATCGACCTTCGACGTCGCCGGATCCGGCCAGCGCGAGGTGACGACCTTGCCGCGGGTGTAGAAGTTGATCCCCTCCGGACCGTAGATGTGCGTGTCGCCGAAGAGCGACGACTTCCAGCCGCCGAACGAGTAGTAGGCGACGGGCACCGGAATGGGAACGTTGATCCCGACCATGCCGGCCTCTACTTCGAATTGGAACTGGCGGGCGACACCGCCGTCGCGGGTGAAGATCGCGGTGCCGTTGCCGTACGGGTTCTCGTTCACGAGGCGGACCGCCTCGTCGTAGGTCGAGACGCGCGTGACGCCGAGTACGGGGCCGAAGATCTCGTCCCGGTAGG
>JACDAN010000151.1 GCA_013695385.1 Actinomycetota bacterium
GCCCGCGCCCGTGCGGCGTGGGGCGACCTCGGCCGGGAGGGCCGTCCGCGCCTCTGGGGGCAGGGGTACTTCGCGCTCGGAGAGGCCGAGGCCGGCAACGAGTACCTGCGCGACTACTACGCGTTCACCGGGCCGTTCGCCGAGCGGATCGTCGCCGCCAACCTGACCAGCGGGAGGGCGATCAAGGACTTCGTCAGAGGGTACGCGGAGGCCGGATGCGACGAGCTCGTTCTCTTTCCGACCAGCTCCGCGGTCGACGAGCTCGACCGGCTCCAGGAGGCGCTCGCGTGAAGGTGGAGATCGTCGGCGGGGGGCCGGCCGGCCTCTATCTGGCAATCCTGCTCAAGCGGGCGGATGCAGGCGTGGAAGTTCGGGTGCTCGAGCGGAACGCCCCCGATGCGACGTTCGGCTTCGGCGTCGTCTTCAGCGAAGAGACGCTGGGCGCGCTTCGCGACGCCGACCCCGAGACGCACCTGGAGATCACCGACACCTTTGCGCGCTGGGACCGGATCGACATCCGGTACCAAGGGCGGGTCGTCAGCTCCCGCGGGCACTCGTTCTCCGCGATTGCGCGCCGGCGGCTGCTCGGGATCCTTCAGCGCCGGTGCCATTCTCTCGGGGTCGCGCTCGAATTCGGTGTCGAGGTGGAAGAGCTGCCGGAGGCCGACCTGGTCGTCGGGGCGGACGGCGTGAACAGCCTGGTGCGGCGGCTCGGCGACTTCGGGACGAAAGTCGAGCCCGAGGGCAGCAAGTTCGTCTGGTTCGGCACCGACCTCGTCTTCGACGCCTTCACGTTCATCTTCCGCGAGACGGACAGCGGGCTGTACAACGTCCACGCGTATCCGTACGACGAGCGCATGAGCACCTTCATCGTCGAGTGCCCCCGGGAGACGTGGCTTGCCGATGGTCACGCGGACAGGTCGGAAGAAGAGACGCTCGCCTTCTGCGAACAGCTCTTCGCGAACGACCTTCGCGGGCGAGAGCTCTTTTCGAACCGGTCGATCTGGCTCGACTTCCTCAAGGTGACGAACCGCGTGTGGCACGACGGCCGCGTCGTGCTGCTCGGGGACGCCGCCCACACGGCCCATTTCTCGATCGGGTCGGGCACGAAGCTCGCGATGGAGGACTCGATCGCGCTCGCCGCTTCGTTCGTACGGAGAAAGTGGGACGTGGAGACCGCCCTGGTCGACTACGGGCTCGAGCGCGGCGGCGCAGTGGAGCGGACGCAGAGCGCGGCGAGCGAGAGCGCTGCCTACTTCGGGCGGGTCGGCAGCTACACGCAGCTCGAGCCGATTCAGTTCGGCTTCAACCTCTTGACACGGAGCGGGCGCATCACGCATGCATCCCTGGGGGTACGCGATCCGCAGTTCACGCGGGCGCTGGACGGCTGGCTCGGCGGCGCAAAGGTCTCCCCGCCGCCGGCCTTCTCGCCGTTCGAGCTGCGGGGTGTCAGGTTCAGGACCCGGTTCGGGCTGCGCCCGAGCGGTTTCGTGGCCGTCTCGCCGGAGGCCCGGATCACGCACGAGACTCCGGCGATCGACGACTGGAAGGCCCCTGCGGGCCAGGTGCTCCTCCAGCTCGGACATGCCGGCGCGAGAGGCGCATGTCAGCCCAACTCGGTCGGAGCGGACTTGCCCCTCGCGGAGGGGTGGCCACTGGTCTCGCCTTCCAGAGAGCCATACGGGCCGTTCAGCCCTGTGCCGGGAGCGCCGGACGAGGCTGCGATTCGCGATCGGTTCATCACCGCAGCACGGCGAGCGGCCGATCTCGACGTGGCCGTTGTCGAGCTCGACATGGCGCACGGGTACCTGCTCGGCGCGTATCTCTCGCCCCTCACGAATCCGGAGAATGAACGGCTGCGCTTCCCGCTCTCGATTCTCGACGCCGTGCGCGCGGTGTGGCCGGGCGCCCTCGCAGTGCGGCTCTCGGTCACCGACTGGCATCCGCGCGGCAACTCCGTGGAGGACGGGATCGCGATCGCACGAACACTGGCCGAGCACGGATGCGACCTCGTTCACGTGGAAGCCGGCCAGACCGTCCACGACGATCGCCCGGAGTACCGCCGAGGCTTCCTGACCGCGCTGAGCGACCGGGTGCGAAACGAGGCGCGCGTTCCGACCCTCGTCGGGGGCCATTTAACGACCGTCGACGACGCGAACACCATCGTCGGAGCCGGACGTGCCGACCTCTGCCTGCTCGACCTTCCTCCGAGGCAAGTCGAACGCACTTTGGGTGCAAGTAACAGTCTGTTACTAGCCGGGGTCCGGCCGTGAACTTCGGGGACCTGGCCTACACGGACATCGAGGCGCGGCACGGCGCAGTTCACCTGCTCCCACTCGGGGCCACCGAGCCGCACGGGCCTCACGCGCCGCTCTCGACGGACACGCTGATCTCGACCGGGATCTGCCGACGGGTCGCGGAGCGGCTGCGCGGCGAGATCGACATCCTCGTCCTGCCGCCTCTCCCCTACGGCGTGACGAGGTACGGCAGCGCGTTTCCCGGTGCGCTGTCGATCAGCGAGGGCACGCTGAGGGCGCTCGTCGAAGAGATCACGCAGGACCTCCGCCCGGTGGTGCTCGTGAACAGCCACTTCGAGCCCGAGCAGGTCGCGACCTTGCGCGAGAGCGGCCTGCCGCTGCTCGATCTCACACGGCGCGCCTACGCGGATCGGCTCACGGAGGAGTTCCGGTCGGGCTCGTGCCATGCGGGCCGCTACGAGACGTCGCTCGTGCTCGCCGATCACCCCGAGCTCGTGAATCGGAAGCTGATGGCAGGCTTGGAGACGAGGACGGTCGACATGCCGACGGCGATCGGCGAAGGGCGCACGGATTTTCTCGCGATGGGCATGGACGCGGCCTACTGCGGCTCGCCCGCCGAGGCCACGCCCGAAGAGGGCGTCGAGACCTACGAGACGCTGACGGACATGCTCGTCGAGCTCGTCCGGGAGGTCGCGGCGCGATGATGACCTACGACGACATCCCGCGCTCCTTCAACATCGCGACGCACTTCGTCGACCAGAATGTCGACGAAGGACGCGGCGAGCGGACGGCGTTGCTGGGGCCGGGCGGGTCTACGAGCTATACCCGTCTCGCCGAGCTCGTGAACCGGAGCGGCAATCTCCTTCGAGACCTCGGAGTGCGGGCGGAGGAACGTGTTCTCCTCGTCCTCGGCGACTCGGTCGAGTTCGTGGCGCTCTGGTACGGCGCGCAGAAGATCGGTGCCGTCACGGCCGAGGCGTACACGTTCCTCCAGCCGAGGGACTACGCGTACTACCTCGACTACACCCGGGCAGGCGTCGTCGTCGCTGACCCGACGACGGAGGAGGCAGTCCGGAAGGCGGCGGCGGGGAGCCGGTGGCTGCGGGAGATCCTCGTCGTCGACGAGTCGTTCCAGCAGCGGCTCGCCAAGGCCTCCCCCGAGCTCGAGCCGGCGCCGACGACCAAGGACGACATCGCTCTCTGGAAGTTCACGACCGGCAGCACCGGGCAGCCGAAGGCGGCCGTCCACCCGCAGCACAGCCCACTCCTGAGCTACGAGTGGTACGCGAAAGGCGTCCTCGGGATCCGCGAAGACGACGTCGTCCTCCCTGTCCCGAAGCTCTTCTTCGGTTACGCCCGGGACCTCGCCGCGCTCTATCCCTTCGGCGTCGGCGGCGCCGGCATCGTCTTCCCGGAGCGGTCGACGCCTGAGCGGATCTTCGAGCTGATCGCCCAGCATCGGCCGACGATCCTTGTGAATGTCCCGACGATGATGGCGCAAATGCTCGCGAAAGCCGCCTCAAACGGACATGACGAGTGTCTGACACCGGACATGTCCTCTGTGCGTTTGTGCACCTCGGCCGGGGAGGCGTTGCCGAGGGAGCTGCATGACCGATGGGTGGAGCGGTTCGGGGTCGAGGTGCTCGACGGGATCGGATCGAGCGAGGCGTACCACATCTACATCTCCAACCGGCCCGGACGGGTGCGCCCGGGCAGCACGGGCGAGCTCGTTCCCGGCTACGAGGCACGGATCGCCGAGAACGGCGAGCTGCTCGTCACCGGCGAGACCGCGGCCCTCTACTACTGGGGCGACGACGAGAAGTCGAAGAAGACATTTCAGGGCGACAGGGTCAGGACCGGAGACCTCTTCGAGCAGGACGAGGACGGCTACTTCTGGTACCGCGGCCGGGTCGACGACCTGATCAAGGTGGGCGGCATCTGGGTCGCCCCCGCCGAGATCGAGCGTTGCCTGGTGGGCCATCCGGACGTTGTGGAGTGCGCCGTGGTCGGCTCGCAGGACAACGGGCTCACGCTGACCCGGGCATACGTCGTAGCCCGCCGCCCGGTCGAGGAGCAAGCCCTCCAGGACTTCGTCCGGGAACGCCTCTCGCCGCACAAATATCCGCGCGAGGTCCGCTTCGTCGACGACCTCCCGAGGACGCCTTCGGGGAAGCTCGATCGGAAAGACCTTCGATGATCCGGGTGGTCGTCGTCACCGGCGGGACGAAGGGGATCGGGAAGGCGATCGCGGAGCGCCTTACCGCCACCGGCGATCAGGTCGAGGCCGTCGGCCGGGACGTCTGCGACGTCACGGACGAGGGGCAGGTAACGGCCTTCTTCGAGCGGATCGGGCGCGTGGACGTCCTCGTGAACAACGCCGGCGTCGCCTGGAGCACACCACTCCGGCGAACGACGCTCGAGGACTGGCGATCGCACCTCGAGGTGAACGCCACGGGTGCCTTCCTCTGCACCCGTGCCGTCGTCGGAGACATGATCGAGCGCGGAGATGGCCGAATCGTCACCGTCGCCTCGACCGCTGGGCTGGCCGGCGCCCGCTACACGGCCGCCTATGCCGCCTCGAAGCATGCTGCCGTCGGGCTGATGCGGGCGACGGCGGCAGAGGTATCGGGGACAGGCGTGACCGCGAACGCGGTCTGCCCCTCGTGGGTGCGAACGGAGATGACCCGGCGCACCGTCGAGAACATCGTCGAGAGGACCGGCCGCACAGCCGACGACGCCGAGGTTTCGCTGAGCGCGATGACACCGCTCGGACGACTCCTCGAGCCGGAGGAGGTCGCCTTCGCCGTCGAGTTCCTCGTCTCGCCCGAAGCCGGCGCGATCAACGGGCAGACACTCGTCCTCGACGGCGGCGGAATCCAGCGATGAGCCCGTTCCGGGGATCGGCGGCCTTCACGGAGGAGTGGGAGAACTTCGACTTCACCGTTGAGGACGGCGTCGCAACGGTGACCCTCTCTCGCCCCGACAAGCTCAATGCGCTCACGTTCGACGTCTACGCCGACCTGCGCGACCTCCTGGGCGAGCTGCCACACGTCGGCGACGTACGCGTCCTGGTCCTCACCGGGGAGGGGCGCGGCTTCTGCTCGGGTGGCGACGTCGAGGAGATCATCGGAGAGCTGCAGGGGATGGCCGCCGGACAGCTGCTCGAGTTCACGCGGATGAGCGGGGCGGTCGTGAAGGCGATGCGAGACTGCCCGCTGCCGATCGTCGCCGCCGTCAACGGCGTCGCCGCAGGGGCGGGCTCGGTGCTCGCCCTCGCCGCGGACTTCCGGCTCGTCGCCCGCTCGGCCAAGTTCTCCTTCCTGTTCACGCGCGTCGGGCTCGCCGGGGCGGACATGGGCGCTGCGTACCTTCTCCCCCGGCTCGTGGGCCTCGGGCGGGCGACCGAGCTGCTGCTCCTGGGCGGTGAGGTCGAAGCTGAGCGCGCGCTCGAGATCGGGCTCGCGACACAGCTGGTCGAAGACGGCGACCTGAGCACCGCTGCGATCGACCTCGCGCGCCGCCTCGCCGACGGGCCCACCCTCGCCTATGCGACGACGAAGATCCTCCTGACCCGCGAGCTCGACCTCGATCTGGGAGCAGCGATCGAGATGGAGGCGCTGGCGCAGGCACTTCTGATGAAGAGCGACGACTTCGCGGAGTTCTACGCGGCCTGGTCGGAGGGCCGGAGCCCGGCCTGGAGCGGCCGGTGATCGTCAACCCGCCGGAGCTTCCGGAGCCGTCCGGCTTCTCTCACGCGGTCGTCGCGGGCGGCGCCGTCTACCTCGGCGGCCAGACCGGCGAGGGAGCGTCCCTCTCCGAGCAGTTCGACTCCGCGGCGGGGAAGCTCGTCACCGCGCTGCGCGCCGGCGGCGGCGAGCCCGACGACCTCGTCTCGCTCGTCGTCTATACGACCGACATCGAGGAGTACCGCGCCTCGACGAAGGAGCTCGGCGAGGTCTGGCGCCGCCACTTCGGGCGGCGATATCCCGCGATGGCGCTGATCGGCGTCACGGCGCTCTACGACCC
>JACDAN010000190.1 GCA_013695385.1 Actinomycetota bacterium
GCGACAGCGGGTTGCTGTTTTGCGACCTGGCCTGTCCACGAGCGATGCGGGCTGAGCCCGACCGCGGCGAAGCGAGCTAGGGCGGAAGGAGTGGCGAGGCGAGCTCGGCGGCCATGGCGCGCCGGCCGGCCAGCGCCTGGAGCACGAGCACCGTGTCGGCCACGGGGATGTCCTCCAGGTACTCCTCCCGCCTCTCGAAGGACTCGAGCACGCTCTCGACGGCGTAGACGTAGCCAACGGGATCCTCGGCGGCGGTCGTCGCCAGGGCGTCCGCGACGTCTTGCGGGAAGTCCTCTCGCTCTCGCAGCGCGCTTGTTGCGGGTCGCGCGTCCTCGTCCCGGCCGAGAGTGAGCAGTGCCAGTGCGGCCGCGTAGCGTCCGATCGGGGTGTCGCTGTCCGCTGCTCCTTCGCCCAGCGCCCATCGTGCCTCCTCCTCGGCGGCCGCGAAGTCGTCGGCGAGCAGCCGCGCCTTCAGCGCCGCGATCGGGCGCCCCCAGCTGCCCGGTGGGGCGTCGCTGTAGCTCTGCCTGTACGCCTCCGCCGCGCGCCCGAGCCAGTCGGCGGCCTCACCCCGCCGGTCGAGCATCAGCAGCGAGAGCCCCGCGGCATAGGCGGCGTTCCCCGTCCGTGTGAGCTGTCGCTGGCGTGCGTCCGGCTCGTCCGGAAGACGCGCCGAGCCGTCGCGGTACCGCGCCTCTGCACGCCTCAGGTGGCCAGTCCATGGATCCACGGCCGGGAGGATAGGCTGGCTGCGTGGGGCGCGAGCTACGCGAGGTGGTCTACGTCGACGGGGTCAGAACGGCATTCGGGCGAGCCGGCCCAAAAGGCCTCTTCTGGAAGACCAGAGGCGACGACATGGGCGTCAAGGTGGTCAGGGAGCTCCTGCACCGAAACCCGTCGCTTCCGCCCGAGCGGATCGGCGATGTGATCTTTGCCGCGACGGCGCAGGTCGGTGACCAGGGTCTGACGATGGGCCGAGACGTTGCGTTGCTCGCCGGGATCCCGGACACCGTTCCCGGCTTCGCCCTCGACCGGATGTGCGCCGGAGCGCTGACGGCCGTGACTGCCGGGGCCGGTGAGATCGCCATGGGTGCCGCAGACGTGGTCGTTGCCGGTGGAGTCGAGCACATGGGGCACCACCCGATGGGCGCCGAGGTCGACTTCAACCCGCGGTTCGTCGCCGAACGGCTCGTCGACGACTCCGCTGTCTCGATGGGTGCGACGGCCGAGAATCTCCACGACCGGTTTCCGCAGCTGACGAAGGAGGATGCCGACCGGTTCGCAGTGCAGTCGCAGCAGCGGGCAGCTGCGGCCTGGGCGAACGGGGTGATGCGCGAGACGGTCGTGCCGATGTCGGTATTCACGGACGACGGCTGGCAAATGGCCGAGCGCGACCAGTTCTTGCGGCCCGATACCTCGATGGACGGCCTCGCCGAGCTGCCGACGCCTTTTCGGGTGGGTGGACGGGTGACCGCCGGGAACTCTGCCGGGCTGACAGACGGCGCCACAGCTTCTCTCCTGGCCGCCGAGCAAGCCGCGGCGGACCTGGGCCTGGAGGCGCGGATGAGGCTCGTGGGATTCGCCTTCGCCGGGGTCGAGCCGGAGCTCATGGGCATCGGCCCGATCCCCGCGACGAAGCGGCTGCTCGACCAGGCCGGTATGTCCATCGACGACGTCGGGCTCTTCGAGCTGAATGAGCCATTCGCCGTTCAGGTGCTGACCTGGTGCGATGGCATGGGCGTGGCACCGGACGACCCCCGGCTGAACCCCTATGGCGGTGCCATCGCCTGTGGGCACCCGTTGGCGGCGACCGGGGTGCGCTTGATGGCGCAGCTCGCCTACGGTTTCAGGGAGCGGCCCGACGTTCGATACGGGCTCACCGCCCTCTGCGTCGGCCTGGGTATGGGCGCGGCACTGCTCTGGGAGCGCGTCTGAGCGTCACCGCGTTCAAGCTCGCCCGGATCGAGCGAGAGGAGGGGCCGATCGCGCTCCTCACGATCGACAACGGCGAGGACTGGACGAAGCCGAATGTTTTCGGACCCGAAGCCTTCGACTCACTGGAGGCCCGGCTCGACGAGCTCGAGGCGGGCGACTGGGTCGGCATGGTGCTGACGGGCAAGCCATTCGTCTTCTGCGCGGGAGCGGACATCAAGCGCTTCGTCGGGGTCGACCCCGACGCGGCGCGAGCGGGGAGCCGCGCCGGGCATCAACTCTTCGGCCGGATCCGGGAGCTGCCGTACCCGACGCTGGCCGCTGTCAACGGCGCCTGCCTCGGTGGCGGGGTCGAGATCGCGCTCCACTGCGACTTCCGAACGATCTCGAGCGGCGTACGGCATTTCGCCTGCCCGGAGGTGTTCCTCGGCCTCTTTCCGGCCTGGGGTGGCACGCAACTCGCGCCGAGGATCGCGGGACCGGAAGCAGCGATCCGCTTCATCGTCACGAATCCGCTCCGGCAGAACCGGATGCTCACCGGTTCGGAGGCATGCGATCTGGGTCTCGTCGACGTCGTCCTCGAGCCGGCGGAGTTTCTCGACGATTCCATCGCCTTTTTGTTCCAGAGGACGAGGGCCGGGGCCACAGGCCCGCGGGACAGCCTCTCGGAGGGGTCCGGGGCGAACGATGCGATCGAGAGAGCCCGCCGCCAGCTCGACGACTCGCTGCACGGGGCGACACCTGCGCCGTATGTCGCGCTCGATTTGATCGAGGGCGCGTCTCGGTGGAGCATCGAGGAGGGATACGCCGCCGAGGAGGATGCGATCGCGGGGCTGCTACCCGGGCGTCAGGCGCAGGCCTCGCTCTATGCGTTCGACCTCGTCGAACGCCGCGCGAAGAGGGACGTGGGAAAACCGGACGTGGAGACCAGGCCGGTGCGCAAGGTGGGCATCGTCGGCGCCGGGCTGATGGCGAGTCAGCTCGCGACGCTCTTCCTCCGAAGACTCGAGGTGCCGATCGCGATCCGCGACCTCGATCAGGAGATCGTCGATCGCGCGATCGGCTCGATCCACGCCGACCTCGAAAGCCAGGTTCAGAAGGGAAGGTACGACGAGGGCAAGGCACGCTTCCTGGGGTCACTCGTAACCGGAGGGACGACCTACGACCACTTCGCGGACTGCGACCTCGTCCTCGAGGCGGTCTTCGAGGAGATGTCGGTCAAGCAGCAGGTCTTCGCCGACGTCGAGGCCGTGGTCTCGCCTCAGTGCGTGCTCGCGACGAACACCTCGTCTCTCTCGATCACGGAGATGGCGTCCGAACTCGCCCATCCCGAGCGCGTCGTCGGTCTCCACTTCTTCAACCCCGTGGCAGTTCTCCCGCTCGTCGAGCTCATCCAGACGCCGGACACCGACGAGGTCGCGCTGGCAACCGCCTGGGAGGTTGCGAAGACGCTTCGGAAACGGCCCGTCCTCGTCAAGGACGCCCCGGCTTTCGTCGTCAACCGTGTTCTGACGCGGATGACGACCGTCCTGATGGACGCACTCGAGAACGGGAACACGGTCGACGAGACCGACGAGGCGATCCTCCGACTCGGTCTCCCGATGGCGCCTTCCGTGCTGCTCCAGATGGTGGGGCCCCGGGTCGCCAACCACGTCCTCCACACCCTCAACGAGTCGTACCCGGACAGGTTCCCCCTCTCCCAGACCCTCGCCAACTACGCCGAGGGCGGCGACGAGATCGCGCTACGGGGCGACGGGCGCCGAACGGTCGAGGAGATCCAGGCAGCGGCGCTCGAAGCGATCGCAGACGAGGTGCACCACATGCTCGAGGAGGGCGTCGTCGCAAGCGCCGAGGACATCGACACCGCGCTGCTCCTCGGAGCCGGGTGGCCGTTCTTCATGGGTGGCGTGACGAAGTACCTCGACCAGACAGGGATGTCCGTGCGGCTCTTCGGGCAGACGCTCGCGGAGACCCGAGCAGCAGCTCCAGCCTGACGCCCCTCCGGCCGATAAGGTCCACATGGAGAACCGCGTGCGGTCCGAGGCCGCGCTTCCCGCCTGGGTCCTCGTCGGGACCGCAGGCCTTGCCGCAACCCTCTCCTTCACTGCTGTCCACGCCTCCAGAAATGGGTGTATCGGCGGACAGGTCGCAGATCTCGTCTCGGTCGGTGGAATCGCAGGCCTCGGTCTCGCGATCTCGGCGCTCCTCGTCGTCAGCGCCCTCCCTCGGCATCGCCGCCTCCCGCTCACCGTCGGCGCTGTCGGAGCCCTGGCGCTGAGCCTCTACGCACTAGTCGCATTTCTGCTCCGAGACCCCGGCGCCTGCACGTTGTAGCCCCCGGTAGGTACACTCCGAGGGGCGCTCGCAGAGGACTCGATCGGGCGCGACTTTTCCTTGGAGGTCTTGCCGGCACAACATGTGCCGCCCATGGTGCAAGAGGCCATCGACCAAACTACTTCCGTCACCGCGGCGTCGGCCGCCCTCGTCGAGGACGCCCGCCGTGCGGAGTCCTGGGCCGGTGAGCCCTTCCTCCGAGCGGAGGAGGATCCCGAGAGCGTGCTGGCCGCCGGCACGGCCAGACGCCGGGCTCTCGACGACGCCCTCGGGGAGGTGGACGCCGGCAACCGGGAACCGACTCCTCTCTGGAAGATTCGGTACGCGCTCATGCTCGGGCTCGAACGAGTTCTGAGTGAGCGACCGCCCCTCCTTCGCTCGGGAACCGAGCTTCGCCGCCACCAGGTGGACGCCCTTGCGGGGATGCTCACCGAGCTGATCGCCTCCAACCAGAAGCCGGCGAACGGGAACGGCAAGCTCGCGATCGAAGAGCTCGAGGAGCTCGAAGAGGAGGACGAGGACTTCGAGGTCGACGCGGAGAGCGAGATCGAGGTCGATGGTGAGGTTGATCCGCTTTCGGCTCCTCCGGAAGAAGATCCCGGTGCCGAGCGGCGCTACCGCTTCCGGCATCCGACCGCTTCCGGCAAGACGATCGCCGCCGCCGGATTCGTCGAGGCGGCCCGGACTCTTGGTGTGCTCATCCTCACCCACCGCCGCCTGCTCGTCTCGCAGTTCAACCGTGAGCTGACCGACGAGGGGTACGGCGATCGCCTCACTCCCGCAGTCGTGACGGGGCAGCGCGCGCCGCGCCCCGACCTGATCACCGTCCAGACCTATGCATGGTTCGCGCGCCACGTGGGCGATCTGGAGCGCGGTGTCTACCACCTCGTGATCTGCGACGAGGCGCACACGGCGCTCGGCGAGAAGACGAGCGCAGCGATCCGGAGCCTGACGGAGCCCGTCTACATCGGGATGACCGCGACCGAGCAACTCATTGCGAAGCAGGTCTCCGACGTCTTTCCCGCCTCCGTCGACGACCTTCCTCTACAGGACGCGGCTCGGCGAGGCTTGATCGCGCCGCTGCGGTGCTTGCGGGTGCCGCCGGCTGCTGCCATCAACTCGGTTCCGATCGTCGGCGGCGACTT
Organism: Actinomycetota bacterium; assembly: GCA_013695385.1. Lineage (GTDB taxonomy): Bacteria > Actinomycetota > Thermoleophilia > Gaiellales > Gaiellaceae > JACDAN01. Next base: position 5,412 of record JACDAN010000190.1, read on the forward strand.
CGAGGAGCGCGCGCTTGCGGAGGTGCTCGACCATCAGGCGTTGAATCAGGCCGCGGCGAGCCTGTACCGAGACCGCTTCGACTCGACGCCGGGGATCGTGTATGCCGCGGGAGTCGATCACGCCTACAACCTGGCGAAGGAGTTCCGTGCTACCGGGCTCAAGGCCGAAGCGGTCAGCGGACGGACGCCGCCCGTGAAGCTCGCCGAGGTCCTTGCGGCGTACGAGCGCGGGGAGATCGACGTCCTCATCAACGCCATGCTGCTGGCGGAGGGCTGGAACTCGCCTCGCGCCACGGTGTGCATGCACCTCGCGCCGACGGCGAGCCGCCGCGTCTATCAGCAGCGGATCGGGCGGATCATGCGGATGCATCCGCGAAAGGAGGCCGGCGTCGTGATCGACTTCACCCCGAAGGGCGCGACGCACAACGAGCGCGTCGTCTCGCTTCACTCGCTCCTCGACGCGGATTTCTACCGCGAGGGGGCCCGGGTCACGCCCGCCCCGCGCCGCCGGGTCCAGCGTCGCGCTCGCCGCAAGCTCTCTCCCGCCAACTGGCTCGTCCCCGTCACCGCCGACGTCGCCCGCCGACTCGCGGTGATCCAGCGCGAGTGGCAACGCATCGACCCGAAGTTCCTCGACGAGGACGAACAACGCTACTGGGCGACGATCGCGGGCCGCCAG
>JACDAN010000207.1 GCA_013695385.1 Actinomycetota bacterium
GTCCGGGACTACGGCGCCGGTCTCGTCGTCGCGCCGGATCAGCCGGCCGCGCTGGCTGCGGCCTGCCAGACCCTTCTCGACCACCCCGCGGCGCTGGAGCAGGCGTTCCTGGGCACCGAGCGCGCACGAGTGGCGCTTTCCTGGGATTCGATCGCGGAGGCGCACGAGCGCCTCTATTCCGGTCTCCTCGGTAGGGTCTCGGCCGGATGAGCGTCACGGAGCGACGAGTGCCACGCGACGAGCTCGACCTGGACGCAGAGCGGGAGGTCGACGTTCGCGGCTGGTGGAACGCCGTCAAGGCACGGTGGTGGCTGCCGGTTCTCGGCCTCGGCCTGGGTTTCGCGGTCGGGTACGCCCTGGCTCTCGGCGGCGGAGACGTCTACCGCGCCGAGGCGACGCTCTACCTCGGCCAGCCGTTCTCACCCACCGGTGGAGCCCCGGTTCCCGGGCTCGCCACCAACCCGAGCACCGTCAACGAGATCGTGCACAGCGAGAAGGTGCTGCAGGACGTGTCGAAGCGGAGTGGGATGGATCTCGCAAAGCTCCGGGCGAACGTCACGAGCCGCCAGGTCTCGCCGCCCGCAGGGCGCCGGGCGACCGTCGGGACGACGCCGCTGATCGAGGTTGCCGTCATCGGCGGAAAGGCGAATACGACCGCCCGCGCGGCGAACCTGCTCGCAGAGCAAGTCGTCCAGGACGTCTCGCCGTACGTCGAGGACAAGATCTCGGCGATCGAGGAGCGCATCTCCTCGGACGAGAGGGAGCTCGAGCAGATCGACCGGCGGCTGACCATTGCCCAGGGCGGGCTCAACGAGGTGCTCGGGAATCGCTCGCTGAGCACGACCGAGCGGCTCCTGCTGGTGTCGACGTTCAACTCGACGATCAGCTTCGGCGAGCAGCGGCGCGGCACTGTTCAGCAGGACCTCCTGGAGGCAAAGCAGGCGCTCTCCCTCGCCGAGAACGTCGAGCGGCCGAGCGTCGTCGAGGAGGCCGCGGCGCGGAAGACGACAGCGCGCAGCGTCGGGCGTTCGATGCTCGCGGCGGGCCTGCTCGGGCTGATCCTCGGAACGCTCGCCGCCATCCTCTGGGAGCCGACGCAGCGCCGCTTCGCCACGCGGTAACCAGGCGTTAGCGTGCTGGAGGGAAAGCGGGTCGCGGTCGTCGTCCCGGCGCACGACGAGGAGGCGCTGATCGGAGGGACGATCGGCAGGATCCCGGACTTCGTCGACCGCATCTACGTCGTCGACGACGCTTCGCGGGACGCTACCGCCGCGAGGGCCCACGAGGTGGGCGACCCGCGTGTCGAGCTCGTCGCCCACGACCGAAACCGCGGGGTCGGCGCCGCCATCGTCACCGGCTACAAGTGCGCGGCCGAGGAGGGGATCGACGTCACGTGCGTGATGGCGGCCGACGGCCAGATGGATCCCGGCGACCTCGAGACGATCGCGGGAGCCGTCGCCCGCGGCGAGGTCGACTACGCGAAGGCGAACCGGCTCTTCACCGGCCAGGCGTGGCAGCTGATGCCGAGGCACCGTTACCTCGGGAACGCCGCCCTCTCGATGCTGACGAAGATCGCGTCCGGCTACTGGCACGTCGCGGACTCGCAGTCCGGCTACACGGCCGTCTCCCTCCCGATGCTCCGCCAGCTCGACCTCGACCGGATCTATCCGCGCTACGGCTTCCCGAACGACATGCTCGTCCACCTGAACGTCTGGAACGCGCGGGTGCGGGACTTCCCGTCGCGCCCGATCTACGGCGTCGGCGAGCGGTCGGGGATCCGTCTCTCGCGGGTGATCCCGTCGATCTGGTGGCTGCTCGTCAAGGGCTTCTTCTGGCGGCTGCGCGAGAAGTACGTGATCCGCGACTTCCATCCACTGGTCTTCTTCTACGCGCTCGGGATGGTGATGACGACGCTCGGGCTCGCCCTCGGCACCTACGTCGCCGTGGAGCGGATCTTCCTCGGCGGCGACATCACGGCCGGAACGGCGACCCTGATCGCGCTGCTCCTGGTCTCGGGCACGCAGTTCACGCTCTTCGCCATGTGGTTCGACATGGAGTCGAACAAGGACCTGCGGTAGCCGCGTTATTGCGGCGTAAAACGTTCGTAAGGATCGGCTCCGCGAGGCTGAGCGAGCCGACCCCACGGCTACCCTTCCCGGCCGTGGCCACTGCGGTAGTTACCGGCGGAGCCGGCTTTCTCGGCTCCCATCTCTGCGACTTCCTTCTCGCGAAGGGACATCGTGTGATCTGCCTCGACAACCTCGAGTCCAGCTCACTCGCGAACCTGGAGCACATCCGGGACGAGGACTTCGTCTTCGTCTACCACGACGTTCTGGAGCGGATCGAGATCGACGAGCCCGTTGACCTCGTCTTCCACCTAGCGGCCCTCGCGAGCCCGATCGACTACCTGCGCCAGCCACTGCACTCCCTGAAAGTGGGCTCGTACGGGACACATAACGCGCTCGGCCTGGCGAAGTGGAAGCGCGCGCGCTTCCTGCTCGCCTCGACGAGCGAGATCTACGGCGACCCAAAGGTGCACCCGCAGCCTGAGGACTACTGGGGGAACGTGAATCCGACGGGCCCTCGCGGGGTCTACGACGAAGCGAAGCGCTACGGCGAGGCGATGACGATGGCCTACCACCGCCAGCAGGGTGTGGACACTTCGATTGTCCGAATTTTCAATACGTACGGGACCAGAATGAGGCCGTACGACGGTCGCGCGATCCCGACATTCCTGCGCCAGGCGCTCGAGGACAAGCCGCTGACGGTCTTCGGCGAAGGGGCGCAAACCCGGAGCTTCTGCTACGTGGACGACCTGATCGAGGGGCTCTACCTGCTCGCGATGAGCGAGGAACACCTGCCGGTCAACCTCGGGAATCCCGGCGAGTTCACGATTCTCGAGCTCGCGGAGACCGTCATCCGGATCACCGGTTCCAAAAGCGAGATCGTCCGCGAGGCGCTGCCCGTCGACGATCCGCAGATTCGGCAGCCAGATATCACCCGTGCCAAGGAGATCCTCGGATGGACGCCCGAAGTCGAGCTCGAGGAGGGCCTCCGCCGAATGTTGCCCAGTCTAGGAAGGGAGCCAGTGAATGTTTAGTCGTATTGCCCTGTTTCTCGTGTTGCTTCTCGCCGCCGCCGGTGTGGCCGCTTCAGCGACCCGCGATGCCGACTCCGCCGCGAAGCGCACGAATGCCTCGCGGATGCTCATCGGCTTCTACGACGACGCGCAGGTCATCGGCAATCCGACCTATGCCTTCACGCAGCTCCGCACGCTTCGGGCCGGAATCGTCCGCACGACGCTCGACTGGTCCCTGGTCGCCAATCGACGGCCGAAGAAGCCGGCGGATCCCGCCGACGCCGCCTACGACTGGACGGCGATCGACAAGGTCCTCGTCGAGGCCAAGAAGAAGAACATCCTCGTGCTCCTCGCGGTCTTCGGAACGCCGCGCTGGGCCGGCCCGGCGCGGAACAGGCTTCCCCGGCGGGTCCTCGACCTACGGCTCTTCGCCACCGCGGCGGCCCTGCGCTACAGCGGCACGTACGAGGTGACGGAAGGGGAGGGCGAAAACCAGGTCGTGCGTACGCTCCCGTCCGTCCGGCGCTGGCTCGCGTGGAACGAGCCGAACAACCCGGTCTTCCTGAAGCCGCAGTGGAAGATGGTCAACCGCAAGTGGCGCGTTCAGGCCGCCTACGACTACGCCAAGATCTGCTCGGCGATCTGGGCCGGGGTCCACGCGACCCGCCTGCCCGGCCAGAAGGTGGCCTGCGGCGCAACCGGACCGAGGGGGAACGACGCCCCGCGAAGCTCGCGGCCGTCGACCTCGCCGCTCGTCTTCATGACGTGGCTCCGCCGCGCGGGCCTTCGCAAGATGGACGCCTACGCTCATCATCCGTACTACGGCCACCGGTCGGAGAAGCCGACGACCAAGTCCCGCTCGAAGAAGTCGGTGACGATGGCGAACATCGGCGACCTGATCAGGCAGCTGAACCGGCTGTACGGCAGGAAGATGCGGCTCTGGATCACCGAGTACGGCTACCAGACGAACCCGCCCGACCGCCTGTTCGGTGTCTCCTATCGCAACCAGGCCACGTACATGCAGCAGGCATTCGCGCTGGCGAAGAAGACGCGGCGGATCGACATGATGATCTGGTTCCTGATCCGCGACGAGCCTCGGCTCTCCGGCTGGCAGTCGGGCGTCCTCACCCGGCGGGGTGCCCGAAAGCCGTCGTACCGCACGTTCCAGAC
>JACDAN010000226.1 GCA_013695385.1 Actinomycetota bacterium
CTGGAGGTCGTGGAGGTTCCCCACACGGGTGGAACGACCGATCCAGATCGTCTAGCCGCGGCGTCACAAGACGCGGCGGCCGTGATCTTTCAGCAGCCGAACTTCTTCGGCTGCCTCGAGGCGGCGCCCGACCTCGCGGCAGCCGCGAACGATGCGGGCGCGTTGGCGGTCGCCCACGTCGACCCGATCTCACTCGGCGTCCTCGAGGCGCCCGGCAAGTACGGGTGCGCAATCGCCATCGGTGAGGGGCAGGGCGCGGGGAACCCGCTCTCCTACGGCGGGCCCCACTACGGGTTCCTCGCCGCGCGCGAGGAGTTCACGCGGCGGATGCCCGGACGGATCGTGGGCGAGACGACCGACGTGGCGGGCGAGCGCGGCTACGTCCTCACGCTCCAGACGCGGGAGCAGCACATCCGGCGCGAGAAGGCGACGTCGAACATCACGACCAATCAGACCCTGCTGGCGCTGGGCGGCCTCATCTACCTCTGTTGGCTGGGCCCCGAGGGTCTCCGTGAGCTGGGGGAGACCTGCATGGCTCTCTCCGACCACGCGAAAGAACAGCTGGCCGGCTCTCTCCTGTTTCCGGATCAGACAACATTCAAGGAGTTTGCCATCCGCGCCGGACGGCCCGCCCAGGAGGCGGTTCGCGCTGCCCGTGCCCAGGGTGTCCATCCCGGCTACCCGCTCGGACGCGATTACGAGGGCCTGGACGACGCGCTGCTCGTGGCGGTCACCGAACGTCGCAGCATCGAGGACATCGAGCGGCTGGTCGAGGCGCTCGCGGCGTGAGGCTCGTCTTCGAGAAGTCTCGGCCCGGCCAGCGGGCGGGGCGCATCCCGTGTCCCGTGGATCTCGCTGCCGCGAAGCTGCCGGGGGAGCTTCTCCGCCGGCATCCGCCGCGCCTACCCGAGCTTCCGGAGGTGGAGATCGTCCGCCACTTCACCGAGCTCACGGCGCGCAACTTCGGAATCGATACGGGCTTCTATCCACTCGGCTCCTGCACGATGAAGCACAACCCTCGGGTGAACGAGCGGGTTGCGGCCCTTCCCGGGTTCCGTGACGCGCATCCCCTCCAGGAGGAAGAGGGAGCGCAGGGCTCGCTCGAGCTCATGCACCACCTTCAGGAGATGCTCGCCGAGATCACGGGCCTTGACGCCGTCTCGCTGCAGCCGGCCGCAGGCTCGCAGGGAGAGCTCACAGGGCTGATGCTCATGCGCGCCTACTTCGCCGACCGCGGCGAAGGCGAGACCAGGCGAACGATCATCGTGGCGGACACCGCACACGGCACCAATCCGGCGAGCGTCACCATGGCGGGCTACGAGCTCCAGAAGGTCGAAACGGACGCGCGCGGCAATATCGACCTCGACGACCTCCGGAGCCGGGTCGACGAGAGCACGGCGGGCCTGATGCTCACCAACCCCTCGACTCTCGGCCTCTTCGACGAGCACACCGAAGAGATCGCCGCGATCTTTCACGAGGCGGGCGGGCTCCTCTACTACGACGGCGCGAACCTGAACGCGGTGTGCGGCATCTCGCGGCCAGGCGACATGGGTTTCGACATCGTTCACATCAACCTGCACAAGACCTTTTCGCAGCCGCACGGAGGCGGCGGCCCCGGTGGAGGACCGATTGCGGTGCGCGAGCGCCTCGAGCCCTATCTGCCGGTTCCGGCCGTCGTCCGGGACGGCGAGCGCTTCCACCTCGACTACGACCGCCCGAAGTCGATCGGGAAGGTGCGGGCCTTCACGGGCCCCTTCGGCGTCTTCGTCCGCTCCTATGCCTTCATGCTCGCCTGGGGGAAGGAGCTGCGGACCATGTCCGAGGACGCCGTCCTGAACGCGAACTACCTCCTGGCTCGCCTGAAGGAAGCGTACGACCTGCCGTTCGACCGGCTCTGCATGCACGAGTTCGTCCTCTCCGCCCGAGGCCTCAAGCGCGAGCACGGGGTGACGGCGCTGGACGTCGCCAAGCGACTCATGGACTACGGGTTTCACCCGCCAACCATCTACTTCCCGTTGATCGTGCCCGAGGCGCTCATGATCGAGCCGACGGAGACGGAGACGAAGGAGACGCTCGACGCCTTTGCCGACGCGATGCTCGCGATCGCCCGCGAGGCCGCCCAGGAGCCGGAGACGCTCAAGGCCGCACCGCACGGCCGTCCCGTGCGCCGCCTGGACGAGGTCAAGGCCGCGAAGCGCGCGATCGTCCGCTACCGGTTCGAGGATCACCCCGGCCTCTCCGCGGAACCGACCGGGGCAGCCGACGTCGAAGCACCAAAAGGCGTCTAGCTTCCCGCCGCGGAACGGGCTCCGCCCGTTCCGCTCACCAGCATTTGGCCTCGCCACCCGACCCTCGCGGCAGCTAGCGTGCCGCGCGGCGCAAAGCGCCGCCCGGCTTCCGGACCGTCGCTGAAAGTCGCAGACTTTCAGCGAAGCGAGGCTAGAAGAATTCAGCCTCGTCGTCGCTCTCCCCGCGGCGCCTGCGCAGCAGCCAGATGACGCCGGCCAGGGCGGGGAGGAAGAGCAGGAGCCTGAGCTCCGCCCAGGCCGCCGAGAGCCAGACGACGCCGAGGGCGGTCCAGGCGCCGCGGCGCACGAGCATGTCGTCACGAATGAGTTGCCACAGAGAAGCGCCGGTCGCGGTCATGCGGCCTCTCCTTTCGGTCAGTAGTCACATCGGCCGCGTAGGCCTGCCGCCAATCCCTCGACCGGAGAGAATGCGGGCATGAGCGGGCTTCCCAGCTCCGGGTCGGAGATCCTCGACGCCCTCTACCGGGACGATCACGATGCGGTGGCGGCGGAGCTTGCCGAGAGACCCAGCCTGACGGTCTTCGAGGCCTCTGCGGTGGGAGATCTCGGTCGCGTGCGCGAGCTCGTGCTCATCGAGCCTGGGCTCGTCGAGCAGTGGTCGCCGGACGGCTTCACAGCGCTCCATCTCGCGGCTTTTTTCGGGCACGAGGAGATCGTGGCGGTTCTACTCGAGGCCGGTGCCGAGGCAGGTGCGGTCGCGCGGATTTCCCTGCGGGTGCAGGCGATCCACAGTGCGGCAGCGGGTGGGCACACGGCGATCGTGAAGATCCTGCTCGACCACGGGGCTGACCCGAACGTGCGGCAGGAGGGCGGCTTCGCGCCGATCCACGAAGCCGCGCAGAGCGGAGACGACGAGCTCTACGACCTGCTCGTCTCGAACGGCGCCGACGAAACCGCCCTGACCGACGACGGCCGCGCCGTGGCCGACTTCCGCGCGGTCGACGGCGACTAGCAAGAATCCCGGTCGTGATCGATCTGCGGTCGGATACCAAGACTGAGCCGTCGCCGGAGATGAGGCGGGCAATCGCCTCGGCCGAAGTGGGAGACGAGCAGCGCCGTGAGGATCCGACTGTCAACCTCCTTGAGCAGCGGGGAGCTGAGCTGCTCGGCCTGGAGGAATCGGTCTATCTCCCCACGGCGACGATGGCGAACGAGATCGCGCTCAAGCTTCACGGCGAGCCCGGTGACGAGCTGCTCACGGAGGAGCACTCGCACGTCCTGATCGCCGAGCTGGGCGGCCCGGCGGTCTTTGCGGGCCTCCTGTCACGCCCTCTCGTCGGAAAGCACGGGCGGATCAGCCCCGAGCAGATCCGGGCGGCCGCGCACCTCGTCGAGGACTTCCACACACCTCGAACCCGCGTGGTCTCGATCGAGAACACCCACAACAGCGCCGGCGGGCGAGTGTGGCCGCTGGAGGAGCTCGATGCGGTGGTCGACTGCTGCCGCGAGCTGGGCCTGAAGCTTCATCTCGACGGTGCGCGGCTCTTCAACGCATCCGTCGCGCTCGGGGTTCCGGCGGCGCGGATCTCCGGCCGGGCCGACACCGTCACCATCTGCCTCTCGAAAGGGCTCGGTTGCCCGCTCGGCGCCCTTCTCGCCGGCTCCTCCGAGCTGATGTTGAAAGCGCGCCGCCTGAAGCACATGTTCGGCGGCGCGATGCGTCAGGCGGGAATCGTCGCCGCGGCGGGGGTCTATGCGCTCGAGCACAACATCGACCGCCTCGCCGAGGATCACGCACGCGCCAGGCGCCTCGCGCAGGGCCTCGCTCGGGCCGGTGTGCCCGTTGAGCCCGACGACGTCGAGACGAACTTCGTCCAGATCGACGTAGGGCCGTTGGGGCTCTCGCAGGCAGAAGCCCTCGAGCGGGCGCAGCAGGCAGGTGTGGGCGTCTCCGGAACCGTCTACCCGACCCGGCTCCGCGCGGTCACGCACCTCGACATCGACGACGGCGACATCGAGCAGGCGATCGAGCTCTTGCCGGGTGCGCTGGGCGCCGCTTCGCTTGCCCGCGCCTGAATCCTTCCACGGCGAGCTCTCGCGGATCGTCCGAGACGCGCAGGCCGTCAACCGCCTGCCGAGCGTCAGCGCCGCCGCTGTCCACGACGGCGAGGTCGTCTGGCAGGAAGCGGTCGGCCTCGCGGATACCGAGGCCGGCGAGGAGGCGACGCCCGACCATCAGTACCGCATCGCCTCGATCACGAAGACGATCACGGCGGTCGGAATCCTCCAGTTGCGCGACGAAGGGAAGCTCGGCCTCGACGACCGGCTGACACGGCACGTTCCCGAGGCGGCGCACGATCCGACGATCCGCGGCCTGCTCTCGCACCTCTCGGGTATCCAGCGCGAGATTCCCGGCGAGGTCTGGGAGACACTGGAGATGCCGACGCGCGAGGAGCTGCTCTCGCGTCTCGCCGAAGCCGAGCAGGTGCTGGCTCCGGCGGCCTACTGGCACTACTCAAACCTGGCCTTCGCATTGCTCGGAGAGGTTCTGGCGCGAGTCTCGGGCGACGCACCGGAGCGCTACCTCACCGACCGCGTCCTTGCCCCGCTCGACATGACTCGTACGACGTGGACGGCGGAGCTTCCTGCGGCGACCGGCTACCTGGTCGACCCTTACGCCGACCTGGCCCGTCGAGAGCCGGTGATCGAGGGTCGCGCATTCGCACCGGCAGGCGAGCTCTGGAGCACCGCGCCGGACCTGTGCCACTGGGCCGCGTTCATCGCTGGTGCGAGCCCCGAGGTTCTTCGTCGGGAGACGGTGGAGGAGATGCGCGTCTTCCAGTCGATGCTCGACCTGACGCAGTGGCGGCTCGGGTACGGGCTCGGCTTCGCGCTCTACCGGGTGGAGGACCGGATCTTTGCCGGTCACGACGGCGCTCATGCGGGCTTCCTCGCACATGTCTCGTGCCTTCCGGAGACGAAGACCGGTGCCGCCGTCGTCACCAATTCCGGCGCCGGGGTAACGATTTCTGCGCTCGGCATCCAGCTCTCGAAGGCGGTCGCGGACGCCTTTCCTCCGGTCAAGGAGGAGTGGCGCCCGGGCGAGGCCGCTTCCCCGGAGCTCGAAGGGGTTCTCGGCCGGTGGTGGTCGGAGGGGCACGAGGTGGTCTTCTCCTTCCGGAGCGGAAAGCTCGAGTCGGTTTTTCCGGAAGCGCGGCTTGACCTTGGCCGCTCCGTCTACGAGCGCGAGGCCGAGGACGTCTACCGGGTCGTGCACGGCTACGAGCGCGGCGAGCTGCTGCGAATCGTCCGGGATGGGAGCGGCACGCCCGTGAAGCTCTACTTCGCGACCTACCCGGTCACGAGAACGCCGGAGACCTTCGGCTAGGAGGGTTTGGCGGAATAACGCTCGTTGCCAGGGTGCGATGGTCGTTTCCAGGCAAGGACGCAGGGAGCGTTCGTATCCTCAGGATACGGGCGCGACTGAGGACGCAGTCCTCGGGGGCGAGCAGCGCGGCCTGGCGGCACAGGCCGGTATTGCGCCAAACCCTCCTAGATGCTCGGGCGGACCTGCGCGAAGACGCGGAAGCTCGGCGCGCCGACCGGCAACTCGAAGTACTCGGGGTTGACGCAACCTAGATCGTCACTCCGACCTGCGTAGGTTTTCTCGACCTCCGCGCGGCACATGGGCAGCGGGTTCCTGTTGGCCCGAACAGCGCCGAAGCCCGGGGCGCGGGCTTCGGCTTCTTCGAGCAACTCGAGGTCGATCTCGACCCGGTAGACCTTCTGCATGCAGCCGACGTACGTACGGCCGACTTCCTCGAACGCGTAGAGGAAGGGGCACGCCCGCGCGACACAGGCAGCTGGGTAGACGACCTTGTCGCAGTGGACCTCGCACCGGCGGCACTCGACTTCGTCCTGGGGGCGAAGCGGGAGGCTCCGCGGACGGGTCGCCTGTGACGCCATAGATGGATTGTGGGTCACAGATCTTGGCCCGCGCAAGACTTGACAGGGGCCTGTAATCGCGCTAGCGGCGCGAGCTTGCCCGAGAATCGTCGTGACCTGGAGACAGGCGTTCGACCGCGTTCAGCACGTCCATCTGGGTGAAGGCCTGGAAGTCAGGCTCCACCGGCACCTCGGCGTCGTCGGCCCGGAACCACAGGGCCTGCACCGTCTTGATCCCCACCCGCGAAGCCCCGAGGATGTCGGCGTCGAGGCGGTCGCCGACGAAGAGCGCCTCGGCCGGCACCGCCCCCACCTCGGCGAGCGCCTGCTCGAACATCGCCGGATGCGGCTTCCGCTTGCCGAGCTCGGACGAGAGCACAACGGCGTCGAGTCGCTCGACGAGCCCCTGCCGCTCGAGCACGGGCCGGAGCAGCCACTCCGGGCTCGCGGTGTTCGAGACGAGCGCGAGCTTCAGGCCACGCCGGCGGAGCGCCTCCAGCAACGCGTGCGTCGTCGATGCCAGCGAGTAGTACGAGGCGAACACGTCGTGGCTCGCAGTCAGAAAGAGACGGATGTGATCGTCGGGGAGATCGGCGCCGTGGTGCGTGAAGCCCGAGCCCATGACCGCTGCGATGTCGATCTCGTCGAGGTCGTCGAGCGAGAAGAGCTGCTCGGAGTTGTCCTGGAAGTACCGGAGCAGCGCCTGGGCGTCGGGAAGGTGGTCGCCCGGGATCGCCGAGAGCCCCGCGGCGTACCCCTCGAGAGCGATGTCGTCGCTCCACTCGTCTTGCATGAGGGTCCCACCCCAGTCGAACAGAACAGCTTTGAGCACGGTGGTTAGGGTAAAGGCGTGGCGCGTCGAATCCTCTGGGGCTCGCTCGCGCTTGCTCCGCTCTCGATTCTCTTGCACTACGCCGCGGACATCGGCGACAGCGCCGAGTTTGCGCTCGCCGCCGCCGCCCTGATTCCGCTCGCGTGGCTGATCGGCGAGGCGACGGAGCACGCCGCCCACCACACCGGGGCCGGCGTCGGCGGCTTCCTGAACGCCACCTTCGGGAACGCGCCGGAGTTGATCATCGCGCTCCTCGCGGTCAACCAGGGCCTCACCGAGGTCGTCCGAGGATCGCTGACCGGCAGCGTCGTCGGCAATCTCCTGCTCGTGCTCGGCTTCTCGCTGCTCTTCGGCGGCAGGGGCGAGATCGACCGCGATTCGAGCCTGGTCTCGATCGGGCTCGTGGCCCTGGCCATCCTGCTGTTCCTCGTTCCCGCAGTGCCCGGGTGGACCGGCGATCCCGAGCGCGACCTGATCGTCCGGCTCTCTGTTCCCGTCTCGATCGCGCTGCTCGTGGCCTACCTTGGCGTGACCTGGATCTCACTTCGGCGCCACCGCCGGCTCCACGTATCCGACGAGCCCCGCGAGATGATGGGCTGGAGCTTCCGGACAGCGCTGGCCGTCCTCGGAGTGGCCACGGTCGTCACGGCGTTCATCGCCGAGATCGTGGTCGGATCGATCGAGGTCTTCGCCGACGAGCTCGGCCTCTCCGAGTTCTTCGTGGCGGCGGTGATCGTCGCGATCGTTGGAAACGCGGCAGAGCACGGGGGTGCCGTCGTCGTCGCGGCCCGCGGGCAGATCAAGCTCGCCGCGGAGATCGCCCTCGCCTCCAGCGCGCAGGTGGCGGTGTTCCTCATCCCGGCGGTCACACTCATCGCTCTACTGATCGATCCCCTCGCGCTCTCGCTACGCGAGATCGAGATCGCGGCACTCACGTTCGGCGTCCTGTTGACGCTCGTGCTGCTGATCCAGGGCCGCTCGAGCCGCGCCCGCGGCGTGATCCTGATCCTGGGTTACGTCGGGATCGCCGTAGCGTTCTTCCTGGCCGGCGAGCGCAACTCCTAGGAGGGTTTGGCGCAATACCGGCCTGTGCCGCCAGGCCGCGCTGCTCGCCCCCAGGACTGCGTCCTCAGTCGCGCCCGTATCCCGAGGATACGAACGCTCCCTGCGTCCTTGCCTGGAAAC
>JACDAN010000227.1 GCA_013695385.1 Actinomycetota bacterium
CGATGCCTTCGATACGCGCGCGTTGCCATCGGATGGGCACGTTCTGGGCACGGACGGCTGAGCGCCGCCCGCACACCTAAAACAAGAAGACCCGCGGATGCAGGCACTTTCGGAGATGCGCCCGGCACGATTCGAACGTGCGACCTCTGCCTCCGCAGGGCAGCGCTCTATCCCCTGAGCTACGGGCGCTCGGGCGTCCAGTCTAGCCGGGCTCTAGGCCCCGCCCCGGCGCCAGAAAGCCCAGCGCTCTCGCGGGTCGATCGGCTCCTCGCCGATCGCCCGGGCAGCGGCGAGGAGGTCCGACGCCGTCAGCGTCATCAGCTCGTCCCGCTCGAGTGAGGCGAGCGCCTCTCCCTGAACTTCGGCGAGCCGGAGCGCTTGCGCGTTGAGCGCCTGCTCGAAGAGGGTGCGGACGAAGCGCGCGTTCCCGAATCCCTCGCCTCGAGCGGGATTCGCGAGGATCCTCCTCAGCACCGGCTCGGCGTCGTAACTCAGCCGGTACTCGTTCTCGGCCAGGAACTTGCCGGTGATCCGGACGAGCTCCTCCGTCGAGTAATCCGGGAAGACGATCTCGCGACCGAACCGGGACCGGAGGCCGGGGTTCGAGTCGAGGAACCGGTCCATCAGGCGCGGATACCCGGCGACGATCACGACCAGGCGGTGGCGGTGATCCTCCATCCGCTTGAGGAGCGTCTCGACCGCCTCGGGCCCGAAGTCGAGGCGTTCCTCGGGCGTGGCGAGCGCGTAGGCCTCGTCGATGAAGAGGACGCCGTCGAGTGCCCGGCGGATCGCGCGCTCGGTCTTGATCGCGGTCAGCCCGACGTACTGGCCCACGAGGCCGGCGCGGTCGACCTCCACGAGGTGTCCCCGCCGCAAGAGCCCCATGGCGCGGTACATCTCGGCGAGGAGGCGGGCCACCGTCGTCTTGCCGGTGCCCGGGTTCCCGAGGAAGACGAGGTGCTGGGAGGTCGCGACTTCCGGGAGTCCCTGGCGCTCCCGCTCGGCCTGAACCTGCAGGAAGGCGACGAGGGCCCGGACCTGCTCCTTGACGGTCTCGAGGCCGATCAGGGAGTCGAGCTCGGCCTGGAGCTCCTCGAGACTGCGTCCAGGCTCCGGCTTCCGCAGCCCGTCGAGCTGGTCGGCGAGCCAGTCGGCCCCGTCGCCTCCCGCCGTGGAGCGGAGGCGCTCGCTGATCTTCCGCAGCCCACGTGAGACGTCGTCGAGCGGGATCTTCGGCATGGTGGGCAAGGTAGCGTCCCTCGGCGATGAGCGAGTTCGGAAAGACGGTTGGGGAGGCCTACGCGGTGGAGGGGCCCGCGATCGAGCTGGGTCTCGGTGTCCACGAAGGCAAGCTGGACAAGGCCGCCACCGTGCGGCTCCCCCTCGCCATGCTCACCCGTCATGGCCTGATCGCGGGCGCGACGGGCACCGGAAAGACGCGGACGATGCAGCTCCTCGCCGAGCAGCTCTCGGCGGCCGGCGTCGCGGTCGTCGTCGCCGACATGAAAGGCGATGTCTCGGGCATCGCGCAGCCCGGCGAGACCGGCGGCCCGGCGGAGAAGCGTGCGAAGGAGCTCGAGCAGAGCTTCGAGCCGACGGGATTCCCCGTCGAGTACCTGGCGCTCGGCGGGATCGGACCCGGCGTCCCCGTCCGCGCGACCGTCTCGGATTTCGGGGCGATCCTGCTCGGGAAGATTCTCGAGGCGAACGAGACCCAGGAGCAGAGCCTCTCCCTCGTCTTCCGCTACGCCGACGAGAAGGGGCTCCCGGTCGTTGATCTCGCAGATCTCCGGGCGCTGCTCGCGTTTTTCGATTCCGAGGAGGGCAAGGAGGACCTCCGGGGGCTCGGCGGGGTCGCCTCGGCGACGATCGGCGTTCTGCTGCGACGGCTCTCTCAGCTGGAGGACGGCGGCGGCCGCGAGTTCTTCGGCGAACCGCAGTTCGAGATCGCCGACTTGCCACGGACGGCCGCCGACGGGCGAGGGGTGATCTCCTGTCTGGAGCTCCCCGCAGTTCAGGACAAGCCGAAGCTCTTCTCCACGATCCTGATGTGGCTTCTCGCGGAGCTCTTCGAGCAGCTGCCGGAGGCAGGTGACCTTCCCCAACCGAAGCTCGTCTTCTTCTTCGACGAGGCGCATCTGCTCTTCGCCGACGCAACCAACGCGTTTCTCGACTCCGTGGTCCAGACCGTTCGGCTCATCCGGTCGAAAGGGGTCGGCGTCTTCTTCATCACGCACAACTCGCAGGACCTCCCGGCGGAAGTGCTCGGCCAGCTCGGAAACCGCATTCAGCACGCGCTTCGCACCTTCACCCCGCAGGATGCGAAAGCGCTCAAGGCGACGATCTCGACCTTTCCGACGTCCGAGTTCTACGACCTGAAGGATCTGCTGACGCTGCTCGGGACCGGCGAGGCGGCCGTGACGATCCTGTCGGAGAGCGGCGTCCCGACTCCCGTGGTCCACACGCGGCTCAGGGCGCCGGTCGCGCGGATGGCGGCTGCCGATGACGTGGCCGGAGCGGCGAAGGCGTCCCCGCTCTTCGCCAAGTACGGAAACCCGCTCGACCGCGAGAGTGCCCGCGAGATCCTTGCGTCCCGGATCGAACGCTCCGTGAAGCCGGTGCCCGAGACCGAGGCGGAGGCTTCCGAGGAACCGTCCGCTCCGCGCCGCCGGCGCGCGCCCCGGCCCGTCGCGGTCAAGGATCCACTGACCGACTTCTTGACTTCGAGGCAGGGAAAGACGATGCAACGAGAGGTCATCCGCGGCGTCTTCGGAATGCTGCGGAAGCGCCTCTGAGCGATGCCGCTCTACCTCACCGAGGCCGACGTCGAGTCGCTGCTGACGCCGGCCGACGCGCTCGAGGCGGTCGAGGGCTGCCTCCGCAGGCTCGCCGCGGGTGAGGTCGAGAACCGGCCGCGAGGTCGCCAGCGACTCGAGGGCGGAGCCTTCGCCGTCATGTCGGCGGTCGACCGGGAGCTCGGGCTCGCGGGGCTGAAGTCGTACGCCTGGCTTCCGAACGGGACGCCGTTCGTCGTCTTGCTCTTCGACACGCGGAAGGCCGAGCTGGCAGCCGTGATCGAGGCCAACAAGCTCGGCCAGCTCCGCACCGGCGCTGCGAGCGGCGTCGCAGCCCGGCACCTGGCCCGCTCGGGCGCGACGTCCCTCGGCGTTCTGGGTTGCGGGTGGCAGGCGGAGAGCCAGGTCCAGTGCATCCGCGAGGCCGTGCCGTCTATCGAAAAGGTGGTCGCCTACTGCCGAACCGAGAAGAGCCTCAAGCGCTTCTGCAGGAAGCTGAAGGCGGAGGCGGGCGAGACCCATCGCGACGCTGCGAGCCAGGAGATCGTCGTCACTGCGACGACCTCGCCCGATCCCGTGCTCCGCGGCGAATGGCTCGCGCCCGGCGCACTCGTCTGTGCGATCGGAGCGAACGACCGTCGCTCGCGGGAGCTCGACAACGTCGTGCTCGAGCGTGCCGCCTTCGTCTGCTGCGACTCAAGGGAGCAGTCGAAGCTCGAGTCCGGTGACCTGATCGATCCGATCGAGCAAGGGATCCTCGACTGGCTCGAGGTGCACGAGCTCCAGGACGTCGTCGCCGGCGAGGTGCAGGGACGGCAGGGCGACGACGACGTCGCGCTCTTCAAGTCGAACGGGCTCGCCGCCTGGGACGTGGCGATCGGGGCGATGGCGCTGGAGCGGGCCCGGGAGCGCGGCGTCGGCCGCGAGCTCTAGCGCTCCTAGGAGGGTTTGGCGCAATACCGGCCTGTGCCGCCAGGCCGCGCTGCTCGCCCCCAGGACTGCGTCCTCAGTCGCGCCCGTATCCCGAGGATACGAACGCTCCCTGCGTCCTTGCCTGGAAAC
>JACDAN010000022.1 GCA_013695385.1 Actinomycetota bacterium
GGCTGGGCCTGCGCCGTTCCCGGTTGCGGCGGTACGGGCTCATCCGTAGACGCCGGCTTCGCGCAGCCGCGCATGGGCGCGAAGGCGCAGGTCGCTCTCGAGCTGCACCGCGTGCGCCTCGTCGTCGGCCCAGGCGCGCAGCGTCACGACAGCGTCACCGTCGAGGGCGGTCACGAAGAGCTCGCTGGGTTCTGCTGCTTGGCGCAAGAGGTCGACCACGGCCTGCAAGTCCTTGTCTCGCGGAACGGGGATCGTGATTTCGGCCAGCCGCTCCCGGCTCACGATGGTGGAGTTCTTGATGGTATCGGCCGCCAGGCGCTCGTTCGGGATCAGGAGGCGCGTGCGGTCGTCCTGCCTGATCCGCGTGTAGACCAACCCGATCTCCTCGACGATGCCCTCTCCCTCCGCGACCGTGACTCGGTCACCGAGCCTCACCGGCTGACTGAGGGCGATCATCACCCCGGCGACGAAGTTCGAAAGCGTGCGTTGCGCCGCCAGGCCGATGACGAGGCCGAGGATCGCCGATGAGGCCAGCAGCCCTCCCGCGATCACACGAACCTGGGGAATGACGAGCAGGGCGGAGAAGACGCCGACGGCGACGATCGCACCCATGATGCTCCGGCGGAGGACGCGGTAGCGGGTGACCGACTCGGGCGGCAGCTCCTGACGTCCCATCCGGAGATCGACGAGCTTTGCCAGTACCGCCGCGCCCAAGATGACGACGCCGACGACGGCCAGGCGTTCCCACGTGTCCACGGCGGGTTTTTCGACGGTAGGCGTCAGACTCCCGCGATGCCTCGTGATCGACGACGTCGTTCGGTTTTGGACGTCTTCATCTGGACGCGGGCTGCGATTTGGCTCGCGGTCGTCTTCGCCTACCTCGTCTTCGAGCCCAACCGGCACCCCCGCGTCGAGCGCTGGGACCGGCCGGAGCTCACGCAGGACCTCGGTTTCCTCGTGGACGTCTGGGCGAGGTGGGACAGCGTCTGGTTTCTCCGGATCGCGGAGCACGGCTACGGCTCCGCCGAGGAGGCTTCTGCGGCTTTCTACCCTCTCTACCCGTTGCTCGTGGGCTTTCTCGGCCGTGTCCTCCTCGGCCACTACGTGCTCGCCGGCGCAATCGTCTCGCTGGCCGCGGCGCTCGGCGCGTTCGTCCTTCTCTCCAGGCTCGCCGAGGCCCGGCTGGGCGGGGAGGCCGCGGAGCGCGCGGTTCTCTACCTCGCGATCTTTCCGTTCGCCGTCTTTCTCGGAGCCGTCTACAGCGAGTCGCTCTTCCTCCTGCTCGCCGTGGCGAGCTTCCTCCTCGCAGAGCGCGGAAGCTTCCTCGGCGCAGGCCTCAGCGCCGGTCTCGCCTGGCTGACCCGCCCGCTCGGGTTTGCTCTCCTCCCGGCGCTCGCGGTGATCGCCTGGCGCTCACGGCGCCGTGGCGAAGCCTTTGCGGGACTCGCCGCTGCGCCCGGACTGTTCGCGCTCTATCCCGCCTTCCTCTGGTGGCGGCTCGGCGATCCGCTGGCATTCGTTCGTGCCGAGGACGTCTGGGGCCGCCAGCTCTCACCGCTCGGGCCTCTCGGCGGAGCGTGGGATGGGATCCGCGCGGGCTGGGCAGGTGTCCGCCAGCTCGCCTCCGTGTCCGATTCCACCCGCTACTGGGCGCCTGTGGCCGACGCCGATCCCGACCGGGTGGCAGCCGTGAACCTCCAGCAGCTGGCCTTTCTCGTTTTGTTTGCCGTCCTCACCGTCGTCGCCTGGCGCCGCTTCGGTGCTCCATATGGGCTCTTCGCGGCTCTCAGCCTCGCCATCCCCCTGAGCCTGCCGAGCGAGCGCTGGCCGCTCCTCTCGCTCCCGCGGTTCGGGCTCGTCGTCTTCCCGTTCTTCCTCGCGCTTGCAGCGATCGCCTCGACTCCGCGGAGGCACACGGCCCTAGTGGCGATCAGCTCGGCGTTCCTCGGAGTCGTCTGCGTCCAGTGGGCTCTTTGGCAGTGGGTCGCCTAGCCCCAGGTACGGTCGCGCGATGGCGATGAACGAACGCTCACTCGGCCGGCGACTGCTCGCCTGGTGGATCCTCATCGGCGGGATCATCCTCCTCACCTTCGGATCGGCGTTCGCCGCGGACGAGGAGGAGAACCGGCAGAACCTCGTCTACAGCTACGAGTTCGGAATCGGTGGCATCCTCGGGTACGCGCTGGTGTTGGGATTCGTCCTCCTCATTGCGCGCGGCCTCGACTGGCGCGAGACCTTCGCCTTTCGGCGGCCGGCCTCCTGGAGGACCGCAGGCCTGCTGACGGCCGGACTTCTCGTCGCAATCCTCATCGTCGGCGGGATCCTCGAGAGGATCTTCCACGCCGGCGAAGAGCAAGGCCTGGATCCCGCCGCCTGGCAGTCCGACCGTATCGGAGCCTTCGCGCTGAGTGCCCTCGCGATCGTGATCGCCGCACCGCTCACCGAGGAGCTGGCGTATCGAGGCCTCGGGTACTTCCTGCTGAGTCAGTTCGGCAGCTGGGCCGCGATCGTCGTGACCGGACTGGCGTTCGCGCTCAGCCACGGAATCGTCGTGGGCATCCCGGTCTTCTTCGTGATCGGGGCCGGCCTCGCCTATCTCAGGTTCCGGACGAACAGCATCTATCCGCCGCTGCTCTTCCACGCTGCCTTCAACGGGCTACAGCTGGGGATCGGCGTGGTCGGTTAGCACCGCTCACTCGGGCGCGGCGACCTAAACCCGGTGCCGCGAGGCGGTCCCGTCCGCGCCGCGCAGGCTTCAGGACGTGCCGCCGAAGTCGGCATCCTTGGCCTCGACCGTCCCGGCCGTCCGTCCCGGCGCCGTCTGGTAGGTCCAGTACAGGTTCGTGTGCGCGATCACCTGATCCGGTGGCGGCGCCCCCCATGCCGTCTGATCCTCCGTCGTGTGGGCGTCGCTGATAAGGGTGGCGTCGTACCCCCTGACGAACGCGCCGTGGAGCGTCGAACGAATGCACGCATCGGTCTGTGCGCCTACAACGACGAGTCGCCCGACTCCGAGGTCTGAGAGCACCGCCTCGAGGGTCGTGTCCTCGAAGGAATCGCCGTAGTTCTTCTCGACGACCGGCTCGGCGTCGCCCGGAATCAACTCGGGGACGATTCGCCAGTCGTCACTCCCTCTCGCAAGCTGCTCGTCGGAGTGCTGGACCCAGACAACGGGGACCCGCTCCCGCCGCGCCTTCTCGACAAGGCTGCCGACGTTCGCCACGACCGCATCGCGCTCGCGAGCCCCCTCGACGACGCCGTTCTGCACGTCGACGACAAGAAGTGCGGTGTTCGGCCGGTTCTCGAGTGTGGTCATGGTCTCTCCTTACTCACGCTGGTCGCTCCTGTGTCCACCCGCGGCGCTGCGGCTTAGTTGTCGTCCTCACCGACGGCGAACTGGTCGGGGGAGACGTCGTCGAGAAACCGCCGAAACTCGTCGACGATCTCTTCCTCGTTCACCTCTTCTCCCTCGAACTCGATCGCAGACTCCTCGATCACCCGCTCGGCGGCAAAGATCGGGGCATCCGCCCGGACGGCTACCGCGATGGCGTCCGAGGGCCGTGAGTCGATATCGATCTCCGACCCGTTCTGCTGGACCGTGATGCTCGCGTAGAACGTGCTCTCCCGGAGCTCAGTGACCGTGATGCGGACGACCTCCCCGTCGAGTTGGTCGATCACGTCCGCGATGAGGTCGTGGGTCATGGGGCGAGGCGTCGATGCACCCTGGAGCTTCAGCAGGATCGCGGCCGCCTCAGGATGACCGATCCAGATCGGCAGGAATCTGTTTCCGTCGGCGGTCTTCAACAAGACGATCGGCTGCTTGCCGACCAAATCGAAGCTGACCCCGTAGATGACCATCTCGTACATAGGCGAGGGCGCCTGGCCCTGGGTCGGATATTAGCCCTGGCCCCCCAGGCCAAACCGCCACCAGGCGTTCGCTACCATCGGGGCGCTTCGGGCGATTAGCTCAGTTGGTTAGAGCGCCGCTCTGATAAGGCGGAGGTCCGTGGTTCGAATCCACGATCGCCCATCTCGCGGCCCCGGTCTCCCCGGGGTTTTTTAGTGCAAGACGCGGGTTTCGCGGAGGTAGTCCGCGACTGCCAGCAGGAAAGCCTCGTGGCCTGCCAGCTCGGCGACGGTGCCCTTCGTCTGGTCGTCCAGCTCGTCGTCACGAGCGAGCTCGGTGAGGAACGGCTCGAGCCGTCCCTCTTGCGAGAGCGTGGCCATCCGTAGGAAGAGCGCGCGGGCGTCCTCGTCCTGGGAGATGGCCTCGAGCCACTCGATGTCCTGTTGCCAGAGGCCGAGCATTTCAGCTCTAACGGCTGCGCCCCCCGGACGGTTACGGGCTTGCGGCTTCGAGCGACTCGGCGAGCTCGGCCAACTCGACCTCGCCGCCGAACAGAACCTCCACGCGGCCGGAGCGAACTCGAACCGGCAAACCCGTGAGCCGCTCGGCCGCCGTCCGAACACGGTCGGCGAGGACAGGGTCAACCGGCACCTGGGTGGCCCTCCGCGGCTTCCGCTTCGCTCCCGCCCACCGCGCGGCCCGCTCGGCGGCCCGAACCGAGAGCCCCCGGCGAACGATCTCACGCGCCAGCCGCCGGCGCTCCTCGTGGTCGGGCACGGCCAGGACGGCGCGGGCATGTCCTTCGCTGAGCTCGGCACGTTCGAGCATGGCGAGCACGTCCTCCGGGAGGTCCAGCAACCGCATCCGATTCGAGACCGACGGTTTCGACCGGCCCACCTGATCGGCGATCTCACCGAGTGGGAGCTCGAACTCGTCGACGAGCAGGGCGTAGGCGCGCGCCTCCTCGACCGGCGACAGCTGCTCGCGTGCCACGTTCTCCACGAGCCCTAGCAGCAGAGCCTCGCGGTCGCCGCTCTCGCGGACGAGCGCCGGGATCGTCTGAAGGCCGGCCTCTCGCGCCGCTCGCCAGCGGCGCTCGCCGGCGATCAGCTCGTAGCCGCCCTCGCGCCGCGAGCGGACGAGCACCGGCTGAACGACCCCCTGCGAGCGGATCGAGTCCGCGAGCCCGGCGGTAGCCTCGTGATCGAAGCGGCGGCGCGGCTGCCTCGGGTTGGGGTGGACGAGCTCCACCGGGAGGTTCGCGAGCTCGGCAGAGCCCGCGCCCCCCATCAGGACCTCGAGCCCTCGGCCGAGCCCTCGGCGGGGACTAGCTGCGCTCGACAAGCTCCATCGCCGCCTTCCAGTAAGCATCGGCGCCCGCCGAGCGCCGGTCGTAGGCAATGACAGGGAGTCCGTGGCTCGGCGCTTCGGCGATCCGGATCGAGCGTGGGACTCGGGTCTTGAAGAGCAGTGGCCCGAAGTGCTTCTCCAGCTCGTTCCCGACATCGGCGGCGAGACGTGTCCGGCCGTCGACCATGGTGAGGAGCAGGCCCGCGATGGTCAGGCGTGGATTCAGCCGGGCGCGGACTGCTTCGATGGAACCAAGGATCTGCGCGACACCCTCGAGGGCGTAGTACTCGGCCTGCACGGGAACGAGCACCCGGTCTGCGGCGGCGAGGGCATTCACGGTCAGCGCGCCCAACGTCGGCGGGCAGTCCAGAAACACGAACCGGTAGCGGTCGCTCGTACCCCGGAGCGCCTGTGCGAGATAGCGCTCGGCGTCGCCGCGATGGGCAAGCTCCGCGGCTGCGCCGGCAAGGTCGTGCCTGGCCGGGATCAGCTCGAGGTTCGAGAAACGCGTGCGCGTGGCGAGCTCGACCGCGGACGCGCCGTCCAGCAAATCGAAGCTGGAAGTGCCGTTCGCGCTCTCGCCGAGCCCGGAGGTTGCATTGGCCTGTGGGTCGAGATCGATCAGGAGCGTGCGCTCACCCGCCTCGGCGAGGCATGCGGCCAGGTTCACGGCAGTCGTCGTCTTCCCGACGCCGCCCTTCTGGTTGGCAAGGGCGTAGATCGACACAGCTCAGGCGAGCCTAGTTACGCCAACGGACGTTTTCGGGCGACGCCGGGCCGCCTGGGGAACCCGTGGGGGGTCGGGTCGACCTTGCGGAGGACGAGAAGCCCGTCGTGCTCCTCGGGCGGCGCAGCCGCGAGCTGTTCGGCGACCCGTGCCACCCGCTCGATCTCGGCGCGGGGGCCGACCCACAGGATCGCCGCTCCTCCGGGACGCACGAGCGGCAGGCACCACTCCGCTGCGACCGGCGGCTGCGCCAGCGCCTTCGCGACCGCCACCCCGAAGCAATCGGTCTCCTGTTCCTCGGCCCGGCCCCAGACGACGGAGAGGTTCGCGAGCTCCCCCGTCCAGCGCTCAAGGAAGTCGGCCTTCCTTCGCTCCGACTCGAGCAGGGTGACCGCCCGGTCCGGAAGAGCCGCGGCCAGCGGAATCCCCGGCGCCCCGCCCCCCGAGCCGACATCGATGACGGGCCCGGCGAAGCTCCGCACGAGCTCGACTCCGCGGAGGCTGTCCTCGAGGAGCACTCGGCGAGCCGCGGCGGGGTCGCGCAGGGAGGTCAGGCCTGGCGTCTCGAGGACGCCCTTCAGCCACGCCTCAAGAACTGGGGAGGACAACCACGAAGCGGTTCGGTTCCGTGCCTTCGCTCGTCGTCTCGACGCCGTCGACGTCCTTGAGCTGGAGGTGCACGATCTTCCGCTCTACGGCCGTCATCGGCTCGAGCTCGACCCGGCCGCCGCGCTGCACGGCATCATCGGCCGCCCGTCTGGCGAGTGCGCTCAGCGAGGCCTCGCGGCGGGCGCGGTACCCCGCCGCGTCGACCACCGCATACCGGCCGGGGATGCTCCTGGCGAGAATCGCGTTGGTCAGATACTGGACTGCGTCGATCGTCTGGCCATGACGGCCGATCAGCAGTCCCAGATCACGGCCCGAGCAGGTGGCGACGATCCCACCCTCCTGCTCGGCCATGTCGACGCTGCACTGGATCCCCATACCCGCTGTGATCCTGGTGACGAGCCCCCGGACGAGTGCGATGTCCACCGGCTCGTCGCTCCGAGCCGTCGACTCGGCTCGGCCCTCCTCGTCGACGGTGGCCACCACGCGGGCCGGGGTGTAACCGACGCCGAGCAGGCCTCGCTCGCCCTCGGAGACGACCTGGAAGCGCACGGCCGCCTTGTCCAGTCCCGGACAGACCCGCTCGAGCTTCCGCATGGCCGCCCACTTGGCCTCGCCGACCGTCTCGCCCGTCGACTCGACACGGAGCTCCTCGTTCATCGCCGGGTACGTTTTTTCTTCCGCTTGACGCGGCGCGGGGGGGCGGCCGCGGCGGCAGTGGGAGTTGGTGCGATCGCGCCGCGATCGTTCGCCGACTCCCCGTCCCTTGCGGCCTTCGGAGGCGTGCGGGAGGAACGCTTGGCAGGCGCCGCCGGCGTCTTCGAGCGAAGGCCGCGCGTCACGAGCCCCTGGCCCACCGTCCACAGGTTCGTGGTCATCCAGTAGAGCAGCAGCCCGACCGGAAAGGACGCTCCGACCGGCGGGTTGATGATGAAGATGGCGAAGACGAACGGGAGGAAGAGAAAGATCGCGCGCTGAGCCTTGCTCTGCGTCGCCATCGGCATGAACCACGTCGACGCGACCTGACTCGCGACGTAGACCGCGAGGAGCACGTAGCCGGACCAGTGCGAGGTGATGTCGGCGGTCATGTCCGGGACGAACCCGAGCCAGCCGAGGTCTGAGCCGCGGTAGTCGGGATAGATCTCCTTGTCGAAGTCGCGCAGCACGAAGTAGAGCGCGAAGAAGATCGGGATCTGCGGAATGATCGGAAGGCACGAGGAGGCCGGATTGATCTGGTTCTCCTTGTAGAACTTCATGAGCTCTTCGTTCTGCTTGCGCCGGTCGGCCTTGTAGCGCTTCTGGATCTCCTTCATCTCGGGCAGGTGCTCCTGCATCCGCTGCATCGAGTGGATCTGCCGCACGGTGAGAGGAACTAGCAGCATCCGTACGGCGAGCGTGAGAGCCACGACCGCCCACGCCCACGAGAGACCGAGCGAGCTGTGGAACCACTCGAGCCCGGCAGTGAGAACGTCCTCGAGCGGGCCGAGGATAGTGAGGAGCGTCATCGACGCTCCTCGATTCCAGACCCGCAAGGGTGGAAGAGCCGCTGGTCCTCGGCGCGGTCGATGCCGCCGTCGCTCCACGGGTTGCAGCGGAGCAGCCGCCAGCCCGCGAGGAGGACACCACGGATCAGCCCGTAGCGTCGAAGCGCGTCAATGGCGTACTGGGAGCAGCTCGGGTGGTACTTGCAGGTCGCCGGAAAGATCGCACCCAGGGTGTACCGGTAGGCGTAGACGCCCGCGATCCCGACGAACCTCACGCGCGAGCCTTTCCGAGCACCTCTTGAAGGCGCTCCCGAAGCCAGTCTGGGCTTCGACCCTCGGCCACCTCCGCGAGCGGCGCTCTGACGAGCAGCACGTAATCGGCACCGGGCGGCACCTCCGGCAGAAGCTCGCGCCAGGCCTCTCGGAGCCGGCGCTTGATCCGGTTCCGGACGACTGCCCCGCCGATCTTCTTGGGGATGGCGATTCCCAACCGGGCGCCTTTCGCGTCCTCAGCCTCTCCGCTGCTCTCACGGTCGAAGTGGTAGAGGACGAGGAATCGCGTCGACACGGACCGCCCGTAGCGGTACACGGCGTCGAAGTCGCGGGAGCGGGAGAGGCGGTTGCGGCGCTGCACGTCGGCGAAAGCCGCCGGCTACGCGGACAGGCGCTTCCGTCCGCGGGCGCGGCGCCGCTTCAGGACAGCACGGCCGGCTCGAGTCGCCATCCGAGCCCGGAAGCCGTGCTTCCGTTTCCGCCTGCGTACGTTGGGCTGATAGGTGCGTTTCACGGTGAGCGAAGAGTCGAGAGGGTGGTGCGCTCGACGGCGCCGGGCCAGTATAGAGAGCGCTCTACGCACAAGGTTCTCCACAGTCAGATCGGGCAACACCAAGGGTGGAAACGCCCTGCGGAGCTGCTGTTTTCCCCAGTGAATACAGGCGAGAGAACGCACCTATCCACATCTGTGTAACACCTGGCGGAAAAGCCGGAATCTCCTGCAAATCAGGCGTTTCTTGGTAGCTGGACGGAACGCGGAAGGGCATTGAGAACGCGGGTGGACGCTGCTATGCTCGCCACCTTCCGGGCACGACAAGGGAGGTCGAAGTCAGGGCGTGGAACGACAGCAGTTGCTCACTGCAGAGGATCTGTGGACCGAGGTTTCAGAGCGGCTGCGAGCGGCGCTCAACGACAAGACCTACCAGACGTGGTTCTCGGAGGCCGGGGGGGTCGACCTCTCCGATGAGTCGTTCGTGCTCGCCGTCCCGAACGACTTCACACGCGACTGGATCGAGGGTCACTTCCTCGGGTTGATCGATGCGGCCGTTCGGGACGCCACGGGCGAGGAGCGGCGGGTCGACCTCAGCGTTCGCCAGGTCGAGGGCAACAGTGAGGCACCGGAGACCGATCTCGGTCCCGCTGCCCCGCCGAGGACCGAGGGGCTGAACCCGAAGTACACGTTCGACTCGTTCGTCATCGGATCGTCGAACCGGTTCGCCCACGCGGCGGCCCTCGCAGTCGCCGAAGCCCCGGCGCAGGCCTACAACCCGCTTTTCATCTACGGGGGCACAGGGCTAGGGAAGACACACCTCCTGCAGGCGATCGGCCAGTACGTCGGCGAGCACTCGCGCGACCTCTCCGTCTGCTACGTCACGAGCGAGCGCTTCATGAACGATTTCATCAACTCGCTCCGCGACAAGCGGATCGAGGGCTTCAAGCAGCGCTACCGCACCTTCGGCGTGCTCTTGATCGACGACATCCAGTTCCTCGAGAACAAGGAGCGGATCCAGGAGGAGTTCTTCCACACCTTCAACACACTGTACGAAGCCGGAAAACAGATCATCATCTCGTCCGACCGGCCGCCACGTCAGATCGCGACACTGGAGCAACGGCTCCGATCCCGCTTCGAGTGGGGGCTGATGACCGACATTCAACCCCCTGACCTCGAGACGAGGATCGCCATCCTCCAGAAGAAAGTGCGCGCCGACGGGATCCAGGTCGACGATCCCCAACTCCTGACGTTCATTGCCAGCCGGGTCTCGTCGAACATTCGAGAGTTGGAGGGTGCGCTGACGCGTGTGGTCGCTTTCTCGTCCCTGACGGGCCGGCTTATGACCGCCGAGCTCGCGCAGGATGTGCTTCGAGACGTCTTCCCTCAGGGTGAGGCGCCCGAAGTCTCGATCGAGCGGATCCAGGACCTGGTTTCCGACCGTTTCAGCATGTCCAAAGAGGAGCTCATCAGCGACCGCCGCTCGCAGAACATCGTCTACCCCCGGCAGGTTGCGATGTATCTCTCGCGAGAGCTCACCGACTCCTCGCTCCCGCGCATCGGGAGGCACTTTGGCGGTCGCGACCACACGACCGTCATCCACGCCACGTCCAAGATCGCACGATTGATTCGCGAGGACAGGTCTGTGTACAACTTGGTGCAAGAGTTGACTGCGCGCATCAAACAGGCCGGCTGATCCGTGGAGTACTCAGATCTGCTCCGCGGCGCCTGTGTAGCGTCACCGTTTCCCCCCAACAGGCGTCCACAAAGAGATCGCTGTCACAGGGCGGAAACGTGCCAGTATCCCCGTGTTCCACACTCTCTACAGCTACTACTAGCTTTTCTTAATGGTTGAAACTGAAGTAATGACCGGGAGTGCCTTGAAGATCTCCTGCGCTCGTGACGAGCTCCTCAGGCAGCTCGCGATCGTCTCGCGGGCAGCCTCGGCGCGAACGACCGTCCAGGTGCTCGCAGGCATCCTTCTGCGCGCAGAGGCCGACAAGCTCGAACTGGCCGCAACCGACATGGAGATTTCGGTTCGCTCGTCGCTCGATGCGCAGGCCGAGACCGAGGGCGCGGTGGTTGTTCCCGGCAAGCTTCTCGCCGATCTCGTCCGGCTCTTGCCTGCTGCAGAGGTGTCGGTCGAGCACCGCCTCGGTGAAGGGATCGTCGAGATCGTCAGCGGAGCCGCCACGTACAGGCTGAACACGTACAACGCCGAGGATTTCCCCCGCCTGCCAGAAACCGGCGGCGACCTAGTCGCCGTCGATGCGGAGGCGTTCCTGGAGACAGCGGGTCGCGTCAGCCGCGCAGCATCCAGGGACGAGTCGCGACCGGTTCTCACCGGCGTCCTTGTCCGTTTCGAGGGACAGAGCCTCGTGATGGCCGCAACCGATTCCTACCGGTTGGCCGTCAAGGAGACGCCGATGGCATCGGGCGGCCCCGATCTGGACGCGATCGTCCCGGCACGGGCGCTCGCCGAGGTCATGCGGATCGCACAGGGAACCGACGGTCTCCAGATCGGCGTGCGGGAGAACCAGGTGCTCTTCGCCGTTGACGGCATCCTGCTCACCACCAGGCGGATCGAAGGGCAGTTTCCAAACTATCGCCAGTTGCTGCCCGAGACCTTCGAGCATGAAGTGGTGCTTCCCCGGGACGAACTCCTCGACGTCGTTCGCCGGGTGTCGGTGATGGCGCAGCGGAACGCCCCCTTGCGGATGCGGTTCGCCGAAGGGGAGCTGACCGTGTCCGCTCAAACCCAGGACGTCGGCGAGGGTAGGGAAACGCTCCCGGCACCGTTTTCGGCCGAGCCGCTCGAAATCGGGTTCAACGCCGAGTTCCTCCGCGACGGTGTGGAGTCCGTCCACGGCGACGAGCTGCGCCTAAAGCTCATCAGCCCATTGCGGCCCGCCGTGATCCAGGGAGAGTCCGGTGACTTCTCGTATCTGATCATGCCGATCCGGCTCGCCGGTTAGGCCAGAGCGCCCGCCGGCTGATCGTCGAGACGCTTTCGCTTCGCGAGTACCGCTCGTACTCACGGCTCGAGCTGCGGCTTACGCCGGGAATCGTGCTCGCAGTCGGGTCGAACGGGGCAGGCAAGACAAACCTCCTCGAGAGCCTTCACGTCGCAACGCAGGGGTTCTCGCCGCGAACGCGCTCCGACGCACAGTTGATCCGTTTCGGTGAGGCCGGGGCACTAGTGGCGGTCACCGGGGAGCATCGCGGCTCCTCTGTCGCCGTGGAGGTGACGCTCCGGCCGGGGGAGGCCAAGCGCGCGCGGCTGAACGGGGCGTCCCTGCGCGCTGCGGAGGAGCTTCGCACCCGGCTCCCGACGCTCGTCTTCACCCCGGACCGGCTGGTGATCGTGAAGGGTGGCCCTGCCGTCCGACGGGCCTACT
Source organism: Actinomycetota bacterium (assembly GCA_013695385.1). Classification (GTDB taxonomy): domain Bacteria; phylum Actinomycetota; class Thermoleophilia; order Gaiellales; family Gaiellaceae; genus JACDAN01. The sequence goes on from JACDAN010000022.1 coordinate 12,176, forward strand.
TCGACAGGACGTTGGGCCGGCTCTTTCCGAGCCGGGCAGCCATGTCTGCCGACTACGCCTCCACGCTTGCTCAGCGGAATGGGGCGCTACGCCGGGTGGCTGCGGGCTTTTCACCCCGCGACGCGCTCGAGCCGTGGACGGGCCGCATCGCGGAACTCGGAGCCGCGCTCGTTTCCGCTCGAAGCGAGCTCGTCGCGCTGCTCTCACCGGCGTTTGCAAGGGCCGCCTCCGCGCTTCGGCTGGAGGATGCTGAGCTTCGGTACGAGGGCACCGCCGCTTCGCCTGAGGAACTGGAGGCCCGCGTGGAGCAGGACCTCGCGCGTGGATCTACCGGTGCTGGCCCACACCTCCATGACATCGCGATCGTGGCCGGCGAGCGCGACCTTAGGAGCTTCGGTTCGCAGGGCGAGCAGCGCCTTGCGGTCCTGTCCCTGTTGCTTGCCGAGGTCGATCTCCTCGCCGAGCGAGGCTCGGCGCCCCCTCTGCTCCTCCTCGACGATGTCCTCTCCGAGCTGGATCCCGAGCGTCGCGCGATTCTGGCCGCCACGATTCGCCGAAGTGGCGCCCAGGCGCTCCTGACCGCTACTTCAGCCGGTGCCCTTCCGGTCGATCCCGACGTGCTGATTCGCGTGACGCCCGGGCAGGCGGTGGCCTCCGCGTGATGCCCGAGCGCATCGACGGCGACGTTCGCCGTGAGCTCGGCCGGTTCGGCCCAGCCGGCGCGATGGCGGAGATCGTCGCCGCCTGGCCGGAGGCCGTGGGTAACTCGATCTCGCGGAACGCCTGGCCCGCGCGCGTCGCGAGGGACAGGACGCTCCATGTGAACACGAGCTCAGCCGCATGGTCATTCGAGCTCGGCATGCTCGAGGAAAAGATCCGCGGCCGCCTGTCTGCGGCCCTCGACGCGAAAGCAGCGCCCGCAAAGCTGCGGTTTGCCCCGGGGCCTCTCCCGGAGACTTCGTCGCACGACCCCGAGGACGATCGCCCCACGCCCCCGACGGTGACCGGGCAGCACCGGCAGGCGGGCGAGGAGCTCGCCGCGTCGATCTCGGATGAAAATCTGCGCAAAATCGTTGCACGGGCGGCCGCGATCAGCCTCGCAAAGCCCGCAGACGACCGCCCGGTTTGATAGACTGATCTTGCCCCGAAAATGCTGCATATGCAGGGGCTTTTTCTTTGACTGAAGCGGTTTACAGTGCAAAAGACATCACGGTCCTCGAGGGACTCGAGCCGGTGCGGCTGCGTCCGGGCATGTACATCGGTTCGACAGGCTCCCGCGGACTTCACCATCTGATCTACGAGGTCGTCGACAACTCGGTCGACGAGGCGCTTGCGGGGCGCGCTGACAGGATCGCCGTCACGCTGCATCCCGACAACTCTGTCACCGTCACCGACAACGGGTCCGGCATTCCGGTCGACGTCATGGCCGAGCAGGGGTTGCCCGCCGTGACCGTCGTTCTGACGAAGCTCCACGCCGGCGGGAAGTTCGGAGGCGACGGCTACAAGGTCTCCGGCGGACTCCACGGCGTCGGTGTCTCCGTCGTCAACGCGCTCTCGGAGCGCTTGAAGGTCGTGGTTCGGCGAGACGGGAGCGTGTACGAGCAGGACTTCTCTCGCGGTGACCCTGTCACCGAGCTGAACGTCGTCGGCAAGACCGAGCGCAAGGACGAGACCGGGACGACGATCACCTTCCTGCCCGACCTCCAGATCTTCGACGAGGACGAATTCGAGTGGTCGGTCGAGACGCTCGTGCAGCGCCTTCGCGAGACGGCATTCCTGACGCGCGGCCTGCGGATCGTCCTCACGGACGAGCGGGAGGGCGAGGACAGGCACGAGTTCTATTACGAGGGCGGCATCAGAGACTTCGTCGCGTACGTCAACAGCGCGAAAGAGCCGATTCACAAGAACATCGTCTTTTTCGACGGGGAGATGGAGAACGGCGCGGTCGAGGTGGCGATGCAGTGGAACGGCTCGTACGTCGAGTCGGTCTTTTCGTTCGCGAACAACATCAACACGACCGAGGGTGGCGCGCATCTCTCCGGCTTCAAGGGCGCTCTGACCGGGACCCTGAACAAGTACGCACGGGAGAAGGGCCTCCTCAAGGAGAAGGAGGAGAACCTCGAGGGCGAAGACGTTCGCGAGGGCCTTGCGGCGGTCATCTCCGTGAAGCTCCGCGACCCGCAGTTCGAAGGGCAGACGAAGACGAAGCTCGGCAACCCCTGGGTGCGAGGCCTCGTCGAGCAGACCGTGAATCAGCGGCTGGCCGAGTTCCTCGAGGAGAACCCCAACGACGCGAAGCAGATCGTCACGAAGGCGGTCACGGCGCGAAACGCGCGCCAGGCTGCGCGGAAGGCGCGCCAGCTGAGCCGAAAGAGCGCGCTCGAGAGCTCTGCGCTGCCGGGCAAGCTGGCCGACTGCCAGACGAGCGACCCCGAGGACGCCGAGATCTTCCTGGTCGAGGGCAACTCGGCCGGCGGGTCGGCCGTCGAGGCTCGCAACCGGGTGAACCAGGCGATCCTGCCGTTGCGCGGCAAGGTGATCAACTCGGAGAAGAATCGGATCAACAAGGTGCTCTCGAACGTGGAGATCCAGGCGATGATCACTGCGATCGGTACCGGCATCGGCGACGAGTTCGACATCGAGAAGCTCCGGTATCACCGGGTGATCGTGATGACGGACGCCGACGTAGACGGCGCACACATCCGGACGCTCATCCTCACGTTCCTGTTCAGGCAGATGCCGGAGCTGGTCGAGGGCAACTTCGTCTACATCGCCGCCGCGCCGCTCTACCGCGTCAAGATCGGGAACCAGGAGGTCTACGTCGAGAAGGAGTCGCAGTTCGAAGACCTGCTCGTTCGCGAGCGCGTCAAGGACATGGACGTCACGGATCGCTCCGGTACGACCTCCAAGCTCACGGAAGCCCGCTACAAGCGGTTCACGAGCGCCCTGACGGAGTTCGAGGGATGGGCTTCCCGGTTGCGCGCCGACTACGGGGCTCCCACGGTCAACTTCCTGATCGAGCACAGACTGATCGAAGGTGCCGGCGCAGGCGCCGACTTTCCGCGGGCACTGAACGGCCTCGATGCCAACGGCTACGAGCTCGACCTCGTCGAGACGACCGCTCAGGATTTCCGGGTCAAGCTGATCGAGAAGGAGACCAGCGCTGCGAGCCATGTGACCGTTCCCGGTGAGCTCCTGGCCTCGCCTCACTACGCCAGTCTCGCCAAGTCGTATGCCCGCCTCGTGGAGCTCGTGGGCCTCCCACCGTTCCGGATCGAGCTCGGCAGGAAGTTCCGTCAGGCAGAGACCTTCGAGCAGCTACGGCATCAGGCGCTCGATCTAGCGAAGGACGGCATCGAGGTCGGCCGTTTCAAGGGTCTCGGCGAGATGGACGCCGAGGATCTTTGGGACACGACGATGAACCCGGCGAACCGGATGCTGATCCGAGTCGAGGTCGAGGACGCCGCCGCAGCCGACCTCGCCTTCTCGATGCTCATGGGCGACCAGGTTGAGCCGCGCAGGCTCTTCATCGAGCAGAACGCCGGCAACGTTCGCTTCCTGGATGTCTAACCTCGAACCGCTCGGCGCCGGCCGGATCGAGTCGCGCGACATCGAGGTGGAGCTCCGCTCGAGCTTCCTCGACTACGCCATGAGCGTGATCGTCTCGCGCGCCCTGCCGGACGTGCGGGACGGCCTCAAGCCCGTGCACCGACGTGTCCTCTACGGGATGCACGAGTCCGGCATGCAGCCGAACCGCCCGTTCAAGAAGTCCGCGCGCATCGTCGGCGAGGTCATGGGCTCCTACCACCCGCACGGCGACTCGGCGATCTACGACACGCTCGTCCGGCTCGCGCAGCCGTTCTCGATGCGCTACCCGCTCGTGGACGGCCAGGGGAACTTCGGGAACATCGACGACTACCCGGCCGCCGCCATGCGCTACACCGAGTCGCGGCTCTCGCGGATCGCGACCGAGCTGCTCCGCGACATCGACGCCGACACCGTCGACTTTCAGCCGAACTACGACGAGTCACGCCGCGAGCCGACCGTCCTCCCGGCTCGCTTCCCGAACCTCCTCGTCAATGGATCCGCCGGCATCGCCGTCGGCATGGCGACGAACATCGCGCCGCACAATCTCAGTGAGGTGATCGACGCGGTCGTGGCGCTCATCGACGAGCCCGAGATCGATGTGGAGAGGCTCACCCGCCACATCAAGGGCCCCGACTTCCCGACCGGGGGGATCATCCTCGGCCGCGAGGGCATTCGCGAGGCGTACCGTTCGGGCCGAGGACGCATCGTCATGCGTGCCCGTGCCCATATCGAGGAGCTGCGGGGCGGCAAGTCGGCAATCATCGTGACCGAGCTTCCCTACGGGGTGAAGAAAGGCGGCGACGTCGGCGTGATCAAGAAGATCGCCGACCTCGTCAACGACAAGGTCTTGACGGAGATCTCGGATCTCGCCGATCACTCCGACCGGTCGGGCATGCGCATCCAGATCGAGCTCAAGCGGGACGCGATCCCGCAGGTCGCTCTCAACAAGCTCTTCAAGCACACGGCCCTCCAGTCGACCTTTGGCTTCAACGCCGTCGCGCTCGTGGACGGCGTGCCGAAGACGCTGTCGCTCCGCGACATGCTCCAGCACTACCTCGACTTCCAGCGGGAGGTCATCACCCGCCGGTCGAAGTTCGAGCTTCGCAAGGCGGAGGCTCGGGCACATGTCCTCCAGGGCTACCTCGTCGCGCTCGACAACCTCGACGCGGTCATCGCCCTGATTCGCGGCTCGGCCGACCCGGACGAAGCCCGCAGGGGCCTCCAGCGCGAGTTCGAGCTGAGCGAGATCCAGGCGCAGGCGATCCTCGACCTTCGGCTGCAGCGTCTCACCGGTCTCGAGCGGAAGCGGATCGAGGACGAGTTCGGCGACCTCCAGGAGCTGATCGCGGAGCTCCGTACGATCCTCGGCGACGAGGCGCGGGTCGACGGGCTGATCCGCGAGGAGATCCTGGAGATCAAGTCGATCTACGCGAAGAACGACGATCGGCGCACGGAGATCATGGCCGCCGAGGGCGAGTTCGAACTCGAGGATCTCATCGCCGAGGAGGACATGGTGATCGCGATCACGCGCTCGGGCTACATCAAGCGCCTCCCGGTGACCACCTACCGCGAGCAGCGTCGCGGCGGGATCGGCGTCATGGGCATGGATCTCAAGGACGACGACTACATCGAGCATCTCTTCGTCGCCTCGACGCACGACTACCTGCTGTTCTTCACCACCGCCGGCAAGATCTACCGCCTGAAGGTGCACGAGCTGCCACTCGGCACACGCCAGGCGAAGGGGAGGGCGATTCCGAACTTTCTGCCGTACCAGCAGGGCGAGACGACCAAGGCGGTCATCGCCACTCGCGACTTCAGTGAGGCGGAGTACCTCGTCCTCGCAACGAAGAACGGCATCGTCAAGAAGACGGGCTTCAAGGATTACAACACCCCGTTGAAGGCGGACGGGATCATCGCGATCAACCTCCGCGACAAGGACGAGCTCGTCGGCGTCGTGCACACGGACGGCGACGACGACATCCTCATGGTCTCGTGCAAGGGGCAGGCGATCCGCTTCCACGAGAGAGAAGCGCGACCAATGGGACGCGCCACCGGAGGCGTTCGCGGGATGAGGCTCCGAAAGGGCGATGCGGTGATCGAGATTGCGCGGGCAGAGATCACCTCCGATCTGCTCGTCGTGACCGAGAACGGCTACGGGAAGCGGACGAGGGTGGACGAGTACCCCGTGAAAGGCCGAGGCGGGCTTGGCGTCAAGACGGTCCAGCTGACCGAGGCCAGAGGACAGCTCGCCGGCGCACGCGTCGTGCGCGAGGGATACCAGGTCATGCTCATCTCCACGGGCGGCACGGTCATCCGCATGCCCGTCGACGGCATCCGGCGAGCCGGACGTTCCACGCAGGGCGTCATCGTCATGCGGTTGCGTGAGGGCGAGCGTGTCTCCGCCCTGGCCCCGGTGGTCGAGTCGGCCGATGAGGACGTCGCCGAGGACGAAAACGTCGTCCAGGCCGCCGAGACGATGGACGGCCCCGCCGAGGTCACTGAAGCGCCTGCCGAGTAGGTTTCCGCGCTCGGCGCGGCAGATTCACGCCGTTGTCGCAGTCTTCCTCTAGCAAAGTCGGAGCTTCGCGGTTACATTCTGCGAGGGGTCGGACCCATTCGAACAGAGGTGTCGTATGTCTCCAAGCACGCAAGCTGACCTTCTCGAGCCAATCGATCTCGCCAAGCATTTCGGGAAGGTCGAGCTGTACCTCGGCCAGGTTTGTCAGATTGCGGGCATCTCGAAGATGCAGCTGGACTACTGGACGAACAAGGCCAGGATCCCGACGAAGGGCCGGAAGCAGCGGATCTACGACATGGATGCTGTCGAGACGGTGATGCTCATCAAGCAGGCGAAGGACAAAGGCCTGAACCTCGGCGCGGCCATCGACGCCGCTCGCCGCTTCCGCGAACGCGAGCAGCCCGGGCCGCAGGCCACCGTTACCCCCTGAGCGCCTCCGCCGCCCGCTCGGGCGGTACCACGTTCACGTAGAGGCCCGCTCCGAGCTCGACTCCTGCGAGCGCGGTGAGCCGTGGAACGAAGTGCAGATGCTGCGGATCCGTCGCATGGAGCCAGGCGTTCCAGGCGAACGGCCCCTCGGCCTTGCGGACTCGACCGACGAGGTCGCGAAGCGCGCCGAGCAGGTCGGCGAGCGTTCCTCCGAGAACGAGGCTTTCGTAGGGCGATGCGCCGGCGTAGTGGATGACGGCGACTGCGCCGTTTCGCTCGAGCACACGCAGGTCGTCGTGCCGGAGCAGCTCGTCGAGCGCGCTGCGGTCTTCCGCAGCAACGGGCGGGGGAACTCGGTCCAGCACGACGAGCTGCGAATGGCTGTGAGGGAGACTCGAGCCGGCGAGCCGTCCTTCGTTGATCAACGCGTGCACGTAGCCGAACCCGTCGGCAGCGGCTGCGTCGATGCGGTGCTGCCAGGCCTCGGCGAGCGACGCGATCTGGGTGTCGCCAAGGTCCGCGAAGCAGCGGACGTGGTCGGGAGAGTGGACGACGACTTCCTGGCGATCGAACGCCGGATAGAGGTTAGGAACGACCCGGACGCGCCACGGATCGCCGATCCTGAGCGTTTCGGGGGGCGTGCGGTCCTCGCGGCCCACACAGAAAGGACAGCGCTCGAGCTCCTCGGGCGTCGCCTCCTCCGGCGGCGGCAACCAGGCTCCGGGGCGGGCTCCACGGCCGGGAGCGAAGACGATACCGCGACCCGTCAAGGGGTCTTCGCGGAAGTCGGTCAGCTCGGGCTGTCGCCGCGGCCGGGGTTCAGGAACGGCGTGAAGAGCTCGATCGGCAGCGGCAGGATGATCGTCGACGACCGCTCCGAGCTGATCTCCAGCATCGTCTGGAGGAAGCGGAGCTGGAGCGACATCGGGTTCTCCGCGAGCACCAGCGCGGCGTTCTTCAGCTGCTCGGAGGCCTGGAACTCGCCCTCCGCGGCGATGACCTTCGCGCGGCGCTCGCGCTCGGCCTCGGCCTGGCGCGCCATCGCTCGCTGCATCCCGCCGGGGATCTCGACGTCCTTGACCTCCACGATCGAGACCTTGACGCCCCAGGGGGAGGTGGATTCGTCGATAATCCGCTGCAGGATCTCGTTGATCTTGTCGCGCTCGGAGAGAAGCTCGTCGAGCATGTGCTGGCCGAGGACGCTTCGGAGCGTGGTCTGCGAGATCTGCGACGTCGCCACCATGAAGTTCTCGATCTGGACGATCGCCTTCTCCGGGTCGATGATCCGGAAATAGGCAACGGCGTTCACGCGGACCGGGACGTTGTCCTTCGTGATCACCTCTTGCGGCGGGACGTTGAGCGTCACCGTGCGCAGGTCGACCCGGACCATCTTGTCGATGATCGGGATCAGCAGGAAGAGGCCCGGCCCCTTTGGCGGCGACTTCAGCCGCCCGAGGCGGAAGATGACCCCCCGTTCGTACTCCCGGGCGACCCGGACCGCCGCCGAGAGCAGCAGGATGACGACCAGGGCGACCGCCGCGAGGCCGATGAGGACGCCGATGCTCACGCTCGGATCCTACGCGCGAGCGACCCTGAGGGTCAGCGCCTCGTCCAGACCCTCGACCCTGACGGCCTGACCGGCCCCGATCGGATCTCCTGTGGTGCGGGCATGCCAGAGCTCGCCGTGAACGAAGACGAGGCCGACCGGGTCGACCGCCTGGCGCACGACGCCGACCTCGCCGATCAGCTGCTCCTGTCCCGTGACCACCCCGGCGCGGCGCGCCTGGACGATCTTGGCGACCATCAACGCCGTCATCACCGCCATCGTCGTGCCGATCCCGAGAGCTACGTAGAGCGAGACCTCGTACGAGTCTCCGGCAGGGTCGAAGAGCATCAGCGAGCCGACGACGAAGCTCGCGGAGCCCGCGAGCGCGAGCGCGCCATGACTCGCAACGAACATCTCGGCCGCAAAGAACGCGAATGCCAGCAGCATCAGGAGCAGGCCGGCCCAGCTGATCGGGAGGATCTGCAGGCCGAAGAGGCCGACGATCAGCGAGATCGCTCCAACGGTCCCCGGGAAGATCAAGCCGGGGCTCCAGAGCTCCACCGTGAGCCCGAGAACGCCGAGTGACATGAGGAGCACGATCAGGTTCGGGTCGATCAGCGTGTCGAGGATCTGCTTCCAGAGGGACATCTCGACCCGGTCAATGGTGGCGCCGGAGGTCTGCAGCACCTTTCGGTCGGGCTTCGTCGTCCGGCCGTCGACCTGCTCCAGCAGGGCGGGAAGCGACGGGGCTATGACGTCGATGACGTTCATCTCCAATGCCTGTCGCGCGGTGAGGTTGTCGGCTTTTCGAACCGCCTCCTCGGCCCAGTCGCCGTTCCGTCCGTGCTCCTCGGCGAGCGCCCTGAGCGATTTGGCCGCGTCGTTCACGACCTTGCGCTTCAGGTCTGACGGAATCTCGCCGCCGCCGCTCGAGACGGGTGTGGAGGAGCCGAGGTTGGACGTAGGCGCCATCGCCAGGAGGTCGGCTGCCTGGCCGATCCAGACTCCGGCGGATGCGGCACGGGCCCCTTCCGGGGAGACGTAGACGAGCACGGGGACTCGGGATGCGAGCTCCGCCTGGTAGATGTCCTTCATCGCGTCGGCCAGCCCCCCGGGAGTGTCGAGCAGGATCACGACGGCGCTGTACCGCTCCTCGTTCGCGCGCTCTATCTGATCGATGACGTAGTCGGCCGTGACCGGGTTCACGTCATTCGAGAACTCGACCGCGAGAACGCGCGGAGTCGCGGCGGCGGTCGCAGGAACCAGCGCTGCGCTGGCCAATGCGGTCAAAACGCCCCGCAGAATGCGGCTTTTCACGGTGTAAAGATGCTATCAAGGGCCCTTGCGACCACCTCTCGACACTGCGACCCTAGGGCGGGGTCGCTGATGAAATTCCTTGCCGCCGTAGTCGCCGCTCTCGCCTTCCCGGCCGCAGCCTGGGGCGAGGCGACGCTCGTCACGCGCGAACTGCCGGTCGGCGGCCAGCGGACGCTCGCCTCGGTGGCGGCGCCGGAGCGCTTCAACATGGTCGGCCTCCACTGGCGAGGACCGGGCCGTGTGCAGTTCCGGGTGCGCACCACCTCGGGTCGCTGGACTCGCTGGCGCGACGCGCGGGGCGAGCCCGACGACCTTCCCGACCGCGGGACCGACGAGGCGCGACGCAGGGAAGGCTGGCGGATCGGCAGCCCCTGGTGGACGGGGACGGCGAACCGGCTCGACGTCCGGGTTCGCGGCGTCGTCCGGCGCCTCCGCGCCCATTACGTCTGGAGCCCGGAGGAGCCGTCGCTCGAACGCTCGCTCCAGATGGCGGGAAGCCCGAAGATCGTCAGCCGGAGAGCCTGGGGAGCGAATGAGGCGATCCGTCGCAAGAAGCCGGACTACGCCCCTCGACTGACGGCGGCGATCGTCCACCACACGGCCGGCGCCGCGCCCGCGTCGCCCGCCCAGTCGGCCGCCATCGTTCGCGGCGTCTACGCCTACCACGTGCGGGGAAACGGGTGGGACGACATCGGCTACAACTTTCTCGTCGATCGCTTCGGGCAGGTCTTCGAGGGGCGGTACGGCGGGCTCGAGCGGAACGCGATCGGCGCCCACGCCCTAGGCTTCAACAAGGGCTCGGTCGGCGTCGCCCTGCTCGGCCGCTACGACGGAACGCAGGTCAGTCCGGCCGCACGAAACGCGCTCGTACAGCTGCTGGCCTGGCGGATGGACGTCGCCCATGTGAACCCGGTGTCGAACACGTCCTTCGTGTCGGCCGGGAATCCGAAATACCGCAAGGGCGCGCCGATCTGGCTCCGCGCCGTCTCGGGGCATCGGGACACGGGCTATACGAGCTGCCCCGGGAGCCTGCTCTACGGTCAGCTACGCACGGTCGCCCGTTCTGCCGCGGCGCTCGGCCTCCCCAAGCTCTACCTGCCCGAGGTGGAGGGATCGCTCGGCCAGTTCGTGAGCTTCTCTGCGGAGCTCTCCGCGCCCCTTCCGTGGACCGTGACGGTCACCGACCCGAGCGGGAAGGCGGTCGCGACGGGAACGGGCTTCGGGACGGACGTTCAGTGGACCTGGGACTCGCGCTTCGCCACTGCCGCCGGCTACCGGTGGCGCATCTCGGCCGGGCCCGAGGTCAGACCGGCGGCCGGCGCACTCGGAACCTCCGTCGCGGCCGCAGTGATCGAAGGGCTCAGCGCCGAGCCCGCAGGGTTCACGCCGAACGGCGACATGCGGACGGACTCGACCACGATCTCGTACGACCTCGCGAGCGCGGCGTCGGTACGCGTCGACCTTCAGACCGATCAGGGCGCCCCGCTCACGACGTTGCAGACCGGATCGCGGCCCGCAGGCCGGCACACGGTTGCCTGGAACGGTGAGGGATACCCGGACGGGCGCTACAGGGTCGCGGTGATCGCGCGGGCAGGGGGCAGAGAGGCTACGGCGACGACGAATGTCGTCCTGAGCAGGACGCTGTCGGGATTCGGGATTTCGCCGGCGGCGATCTCTCCGAACGGGGACGGGCGCTCGGACGGGCTGACGGCCTCGTTCAACCTCGCGCTTCCGGCGCTCGCCAGGCTGACGGTTCGGCGGGGCGCGACGGACGCCGCGGCGATCTTCGAAGGGTTCCTGCCGGCCGGGCCCCACGCGATCCCCTGGTCAGGACGCCCCCGCGACGGCCTCTACACAGTCGCCCTGACGATCACCGAGTCGGTCGGCGCGGTCACGCAGACGACGCCCCTCAGAGTCGACCGGGTCGCTCCGAGGATCTCGATCGTCACGCGGCGACCGCTCCGCATCTCGATCGCGGAGCCGGCTCGTGTGACCTTCGTGGCGGATGGGGCGATGACGACGCTCGCTCGCGGGAAAGCGGGTGCGTTCCGGGTCGTCCTCGACCGGCCGTTTGCCAGCCTGGAGGCCTACGCCGAGGACCTCGCCGGGAACGTGGGCCCTCGCCTGCGTCTTCGCTAGCTCCTGCCGGCCGGGCTCCAAAGGTCATAGTGGCGCTCGAGCTGGGCGAGGATTGCTGCCAGAAGCGGTGCGCGCGCAACCGGCCGGCCGAGCTCGACGAGGAGCGACGTCGGAGCTCGATCCGTGTCGGCCGGGAGCTCGCTCGCCACCTGGTTCACGTTGATGCCGATCCCGAGAACGACCCGGTTCTCACGGGCCTCGGCGAGAATTCCCGCGAGCTTGCGATCGCCGACCAGGAGGTCGTTCGGCAGTTTCACCTCCGGCTCGAGCCCGGTCGCGTCCCGGATACCGCCGACACAGGCGAGTGCCGCAACGAGTGAGAGCTCCGGGAGCCGCCGCGTCTCGACGGACGGGCGGAGATTGATCGAGAACAGCAGCCCCGCTCCTGGTTTCGCCTGCCAGAGCCGTCCGAGCCGGCCGCGCCCGGCCGCCTGCTCATCCGTGGCGGCCACCGATCCTTCCGGAGAGTCCGGTTCGAGCTCGCGTTGGGTCGACTCGCACCGCTCCAGGTACCGGTAGGGCTGCCCGAAACGACCCTGCAAAAGAGGTTCCACCGTCTCCGGCCGGACGGAATCCTGGCTGTCGGCACCGTCACTAGACTCAGCTCGCACGTGGCCGCCCCATCGAGAGCTCTGACAAAAGAGGAGATCGAGGCGATCCTGCCTCACAGAGACCCCTTCCTGCTGCTCGACGAGGTCATCGAGCTCGCTCCGGGGGAACGAGTCGTCGCGCGTAAGCGTGTCCGGCCCGAGGAGTGGTACCTGACGGGCCACTTTCCCGGCAGACCGATCATGCCGGGGGTGCTGATCGTCGAAGCCATGGCCCAGGCGGGCGCCGTGGCGGTGCTCTCCGAGGAAGGAAACCGCGGGAAGCTCGCTCTCTTCGCGGGAATCGACGGGGTTCGGTTCAAGCGGATCGTCGAGCCCGGCGACGAGCTGGAGCTGACCTGCGACCTCGAGCGCGTGCGCGGGCCGATCGGCCGCGGGAAGGCGACGGCGACGGTCGACGGCCAGCTTGCGGCGCGCGGCACATTGACGTTTGCCGTAGAGCAATGATCGGCCGGGCGAACGGGCAGCCGATCACGATCACCGGGCTCGGGAGTCATGTGCCGGAGCGCGTGATGACGAACGAAGAGCTGTCGAAGCTCGTCGAGACCTCCGACGAGTGGATCGTCGAGCGCACGGGGATCCGCGAGCGCCGCGTCGCCGCGCCGGGCGAGGCGATGTCCGACATTGCTCTCCCCGCGGCGCAGATGGCCCTCGAGAGCGCGGGAGTCGCGGCGAGCGCCGTCGACCTCATCATCGTCGCCACGGTCACGGCCGACATGGCGTTCCCTTCGACGGGGGCGCTCGTGGCCGACCGGCTCGGCGCTTCGGATGCGGCCGCCTACGACCTGTCTGCCGGTTGCACCGGCTTCATGTACGCCCTTGCTCAGGCCTACGGGATGATGGCCGCGGGACTGTCGGAGCGCGCGCTCGTGATCGGCGGCGACGTCCTGTCGAAGATCGTCAACTGGCACGACCGGCGCACGTGCGTCCTCTTCGGAGACGGCGCGGGAGCAGTGCTGCTCGAGCGAGACGGTACGGGCGGCTTTCTCGGCTTCGAGCTGGGAGCCGACGGCGGCGGCGGCGTGCACCTGCAGTTGCCCGCGGGCGGTTCCCGGATGCCCGCGTCGGCGGAGACGGTCGCCCAGGAGCTGCACTTCGCCACGATGAACGGGCCTGAGGTCTTCAAGTTCGCGACGCGCGTCCTCGTCTCGTCCGCGGAGAAGCTGCTGGAGCGTTGCGGCGTCCGGATCGAGGACGTCGACGTGTACGTCCCCCACCAGGCGAACGTCAGGATCATCGAGTATGCGGCCAAGAAGCTCGGAATCCCGGAAGATCGCGTGATCGTTAACGTGGACAGATACGGGAACACCTCCTCCGGCTCGATCCCCCTCGCCCTCGCGGAGGCGGAGGCGGAGGGGCGCTTGCAGCCGGGCGCCCTCGTGCTGATGACCGGGATGGGGGCAGGTCTCACCTGGGGCTCGGCGCTCATGGAGTGGACGGCGAACGGAGAGGCCGCATGAGCAAGATCGCGTTCTGCTTCCCGGGGCAGGGATCGCTCGAGGAGGGGATGGGCCGCGAGATCGCGGAGGTCGTTCCGGAGGCGATGGACGTCTTCCGCGTCGGAAGCGAGGCGTCGGGCCTGGACCTCCGCCAGCTCTGCTTCGAGGCGCCGCTCGAGCAGCTCGTGGAGACGGAGATCCAGCAGCCCGCCCTCGTCGCGACGAGCCTCGCCATCCTCGCTGCGCTGCGGGCCCGCGGCCTCGCACCTGACTACGTTGTCGGCCACTCGGTCGGCGAGTTCGCCGCCATCGCGGCTGCGAGCTCGATCGACACCGCGCAGGCGATCGGCCTGGTTCGAGAACGAGGCCTTGCGATGGCCGAGGCGGCTCGCGAGAGCGATGGAGCGATGGCCGCCATTCTCGGGCTCGACGACGCCGTCGTCGAGCAGCTCTGCGCGGAGATCGAGGGCGTCTGGCCCGCGAACTACAACTGCCCGGGGCAGATCGTGGTCTCGGGGCAGGAGGACGCGGTCGACGAGCTGATCGACAAGGCATCGGCGCTCGGGGCCAGGCGAACCGTGAAGCTGAAGGTCTCGGGGGCATTCCACAGCCCGCTCGTCGAGAAGGCCGCCGAGATGCTGAAGCCGGCGATCGACCGGGTGAAGTTCGGCGACACGGTTGCGCCCTTCATGTCCACCGTCACCGCCCGGATCGAGCCGGCCCAGCGCATGGCGGCCCTGCTCGTCGAGCAGATCACCGCCCCGGTTCGCTTCACGCAGGCAGCGCATGGGCTCGTCAAGGAGGGTGTGAAGACCTTCGTCGAGGTTGGTCCGGGCAATGTCCTCTCGGGGCTCGTCAGACGCATCGACCGCACCGTGAAAGCCGTCTCGGTGAACAACGTCGCCGGCCTCAAAGAGCTCGAAGAGACCTTCTAGCGAGCCGTTGTGGCCGAGTTCTGCTCCCTCAGTGGCCGGACAGCGCTCGTCACCGGCGGGTCGCGCGGAATCGGACGTGCGATCGCCGTCGAGCTGGCCGGAGCGGGAGCGAACGTCGTTCTCGGGTACCGCTCGGGCTCGGAGGAGGCGGAAAGCGTGGCCTCGGAGATCGGCGGCCGCGCCGTCCAGGCGGACGTCTCGCACCCCGATGAGGCACGCCGTCTGGTCGACGAGGCCGGCGACCTCCACATCCTCGTCAACAACGCCGGCGTGACCCGCGACGGCTTGATCGCGCGCATGTCGGACGAGGACTGGGAGACGGTGCTGCAGACCAATCTCGGCGGAACGTTCAACACCTGCCGCGCAGCGGCGCGAGGGATGATGCGCCGCCGGGCCGGGGCGATCGTGAACATCTCGAGCATCGTTGGGCTCCACGGCAACCCGGGTCAGACGAACTACTCGGCCTCCAAGGCGGGAATCATCGGCTTCACGAAGGCGCTCGCGCGCGAGCTGGGGAGCCGGGGCGTGCGCGCGAACGTGGTCGCGCCTGGATACGTCGCCACCCGGTTGACGAACGAGCTGCCCGAGGAGCTCCGGAATTCCATGCTGGCCAACACTCCCCTCGGTCGCCTCGGCGAGCCGGAGGACGTCGCCGGCGCCGTGCGCTTCCTCTGCTCCGACGCCGCATCGTTCGTGACCGGCGAAGTGCTGCTGGTCGACGGCGGACTGGGGATGTGAGCGGCATGTCGACGACGATGAACGGTCGCCGCAGGGTCGTGATCACGGGAATGGGGGCAGTCACCCCGCTCGGAAACAGCGTCGCCGAGACCTGGGACAACCTGCTCGCTGGCCGGTCCGGCGCCGCCGCGATCCAGCAGTTCGACGCAAGCGAGTATCCGGTGCACTTCGCGTGCGAGCTGAAGAACTGGGACGCGGCCGACTGGATCGAGAAGAAGCAGGCGCGCAGGATGGACCGCTTCGCCCAGATGATCACGGCGGCGGCCCTGCAGGCGCGCGACGACTCAGGTCTCGAGATCGAGCCCGAGGCCGACCGGATCGGTGCCTCGGTGGCGACCGGAATCGGTGGGCTCAAGGCGTTTCAGGACTGCTACGACATGCTGATCCAGCGCGGCCCGGATCGCGTCAATCCCTTCTCGATCCCTCAGATCATCCCGAACATGGGCGCCGCCTGGGTCTCCATGTACCTCGGTACCCGCGGGCCGCTGTCATCGCAGTGCACGGCGTGCGCCGCGTCGAACATGGCGATCGGCGACGCACTGGATGCGATCCGGCTCGAGCGTGCAGACGTCATGCTGGCCGGCGGGACCGAGGCCGGGATCACCCGTGTCGGCATCGCGGGCTTCAGTGCGATGCGGGCGCTCTCGCGGCGAAACGATGCGCCCGAAGAGGCGAGCCGGCCGTTCGACGCCGGCCGCGACGGCTTCGTGATGGGGGAGGCGGGTGGCGTCGTCGTCCTGGAGGAGCTCGAGCATGCGAAAGCGCGCGGGGCCAGGATCTACGTGGAGGTCCTCGGGTACGGCCTGTCCTCGGACGCGGCCCATGTGACGGAGCCCGATCCAACGGGTGAGAATCCGGCGCGAGCGATGAAGATGGCGCTCTCGGATGCGGGTGTGAATGCGGACGAGATCGACTACATCAACGCCCACGGCACGTCGACGCCGCTCGGCGACGCCAGCGAGACGCGGGTCATCAAGCTCGCGCTCGGTGAGGAGAACGCGCGGAAGACGCCGGTGTCGTCGACGAAGGGTGCGACCGGGCACTGCCTCGGAGCCGCCGGAGCAGTAGAGGCGATCTTCAGCACCCTGGCCGTCGACCGCGGCGTGCTTCCGCCGACGATCAACTACGACGAGCCCGACCCTCAGTGCGATCTCGACTATGTCCCGAACGAGGCGCGCGAGGCAGACGTCCGCACCGCCGTCTCCAATTCGTTCGGCTTCGGCGGTCACAACGCCTGCATCGTGATCCGCCGGTTTCGCTGAAAGTCTTGCGACTTTCAGCGACGTTCTGGAAGCCGGGCGCCGCTGCGCGACCGCGCGGCGCGGTTGCTCACCGCTGACGCCGGCGAGTAGTTCAAAGCGTCATGGAGGAGCGGGCAAAGCCCGCTCCTCGACGGGGTAGCCTCCGAAGCGATGGAGCGGTGGGCGACCTTCGACTGCTACGGGACGCTGATCGATTGGAACGGCGGCATACACGCCGAGCTGGCGAGGGTTTTTGGAGACGACGATGCCGGCTGGCTGCTCAAGCGCTTTCACCGGATCGAGCCGGAGCTTCAGGCCGACGGCAAGCTGAGCTACCGAGAGGTGCTCACTCGGACGCTCGAGCGGCTTGCCGAGGAGGAGAACGTCGAGCTCCCGGAGCCCGACCGCGACGCCCTGGTTAGCTCGCTTCCCGCCTGGCAGCCCTTCCACGAGGTTTCGACCGAGCTCGAGGAGTCCCGACGGCGCCGCTGGAAGCTCGCCATCCTGTCGAACTCCGACAGCGACCTGATCGCGGCATCGCAACGGCAGATCGGCGTCCCGTTCGACGAGGTGATCGTCGCCGGAGAGATCGGCTCCTACAAGCCGGACCATGGACACTGGAAGGAGTTCTTCCGCCGAACGGAGGCCCCGCGGGAGGGCCATGTGCATGTTGCGGCGAGCCTGTTCCACGACATCACGCCGGCGAACGAGCTCGGCCTCCGGTCGGTCTGGATCAATCGGCTGGACGAGCATCGGACTCCCGACGCTGCCGCGCCGGACCGCGAGCTCCCGGATCTCCGCGGCCTCGCCGACGTCCTCGACGAGCTCGTCGCCGCATGAGTGTCGAGCTGCACCCACCTCGCCTGGACGAGACCGCCGACCTCGCGGCGCTAGCAAACCGCTACTCGGGCGAGCTCTACGACGAGCGAGACGAGAGCGGGGAGTCGGTGAAGCTCTGGCTCACCGGCCCGGACCTGAACCCCGAGACGGACGCCCGGGTCGCGGTCCGGGGCGGAGAGCTTATGGGCTACGCGGATCTGGGCGCCCACCCCGACCCGAAGTACTGGGCCGACCTGCGCGTGCCGCCGTCCGAGGACGACGACGTCAGGATCCTGCTGCTCCGATGGCTCGAGGAGCGAGCGAGTGAGCGCGTAGCCGGGCGGGCCGGCGGTTTGCTCAGGTGCTTCGCCTGGAGCGTCGACGAGGCATTTAACAGGCTGCTCGAGGCCTCGGGCTACGAGCTCATCCGACACTCGTACCGCATGCAGATCGAATTCGGCGGCGATGTTCCCGAGCCGCGCTGGCCGGAGGGCATCGCTGTTCGCCCGGCGGCGGAAGGCGACTTCGAAGCTGCCTACGAGGCGAACCAGGAGAGCTTCGAGGACTCATGGGAGCACACGCGTGACCCCTTCGACGAGTGGAGCCACTGGATGACGAGCTACGAGGGGTTCGACCCGTCGCTGTGGTTCCTCGCCGAGGAAGGAGGCGAGCTTGCCGGCGTCTGCCTCTGCCGGCTGCACGAGGCGGACGAGCGGCTGGGCTTCGTTCGCGTGCTTGGTGTGCGGCGCCCTTGGCGCCGCCGCGGGCTTGGCCGGGCTCTGCTGCTTCACTCCTTCCACGAGTTTCTTCGACGCGGGACTAAAGGCGTTGGGCTCGGGGTCGACGCCGATAGCCTCACCGGAGCGGACCTCCTCTACGAGGACGTCGGCATGCGGATCGTTCGCCAGTCGAACATCTGGGACAAACCTCTTTCCTAGATGTCCAGGCTGCGCGCCAAGTGTCCGGACTGCCGTACCCTCACGGCGGTCTCGATCGGCCCGGAGTACGAGTGCCACTCGTGCGGGCGCTCCTTCGGGGCGGGCCTGATCCGTGTCCCACGTGCGTGGGGGCGCGGTGGGGAGGCGATGGCCGAGGCGGCTTCCCTGCCGCTCCCGTACCCCGAAACCGGTGTCATCGACGAGGAGACGCTCGCCGACCAAAGCCTTGCGCTCGCCCTCGAGCTTCCGGAGCGGCCGCTCGTCCTCGGAGGCTGCTGCTGCGCCCATATCGGCGCGATCGAAGCGCTCGCGGCACGCCACGGCCGAGTCTCGGTCGTGTGGCTCGATGCGCACGGTGACCTGAACACCGTCGAGTCCTCACCGTCGGGGAACGAGTGGGCGACTCCGTTGCGGCACGTGATCGACTCGGATGCGGTGAGCGCGGAGGACGTCGCGCTCATCGGAACTCGGAACCTCGACCCTCCCGAGGAGGACTTCATCGCACGTGCCGGGGTCAGGCTGGGTCAGCACGCGATCCTGAAAGCGCTGGATGCCACGGCCGGTGTGTACGTCGCGATCGACTTCGACGTCTTCTCCGGCGGCGAGGTCGCCCCCTTCATGCCGGAGCCTGAGGGCCTCTCGGTCTCCGACGCCGAGCGCCTGCTCGTCTCCGTGCAGGACGCGAACCGGGTACTCGGCGCCGGCTTCACCGCAATGCTGCCGGATGGGCGCAACGTCGAGCCCGCGCGCAGGCTCGCGTCGGCTCTCGGGCTCTGAGGGGACGTCTCCGGCCCGATTAGACTCGACGCGTGGCGGAGCGAATCGACATCTCGATCGAGCACCGGAATGTTCCGGAGCCTCTGAACGACAAGCCCCACCCGAACACCTGCCCCAGGTGCGGGTCGCACTATCGGGACGACGAGCTTGCGGAGAACCTGCACGTCTGCCCGCATTGCAACCACCATTTCGCCGTGCGGGCGCGACAGCGAATCGCCCAGCTGGCGGACGAGGGCACGTTCGAGGAGGAGGCCGCCGAGCTTCGCTCGCAGGACCCGCTCGAGTTCTTCGACGTCCGGGCGTACACGGAACGGCTCGTCGAGGCCGAGCAGAAGACCGGGCAGGGCGACGCGATGGTCATCGGAGGCGCCGCGATCGAGCGGGTGCCGTGCGAGGTTGCCGTCATGGACTTCGCGTTCATGGGCGGGTCGATGGGCAGCGTCGTCGGTGAGAAGTTCTGTCGGGCCTGCGAGAGCGCGGCCGGGCGCGGTGTGACCCTCGTGAGCGTGACCGCTTCGGGCGGTGCGCGCATGCAGGAGGGGATCCTCTCGCTCATGCAGCTTCCGAAGACGGTCTGCGCCGTGGAGGACCTGAAGGACGCAGGCGGCGCGATGATCAGCGTGATGGGGCACCCGACGACCGCCGGGGTGCTGGCGAGCTTCGCCTCGCTCGGCGACGTGATCGTGGCGGAACCCGGTGCGCTCCTCGCCTTCACGGGGCCGAGGGTCGTGCAGCAGACGACGCGCGAGAAGCTTCCCGAGGACTTCGGCCTGGCCGAGTCCAACGTTCGGTTCGGCCATGTCGACGCAATCGTCGGGCGTCGCGACCTCCGCCCGTATCTGGGCCGTGTGCTCCGGCTCTTCTCGAAGAACGGTGCCCATGGCGCGTGAGGCCGAGCTCCACCTGCGCGACCGGCTCAGCCGGCTGAAGAGCATCGGCCTGCTTCGCGGAGCGAGCATCTCCGGCGAGCTCGCCCGGTTGCAGCGACAGCTCGAGAAGACCTCCGAGCCGACAGACCAGGAGATCTGGCAGCACGTCGAGCTGGCGCGCCACCCGGACCGTCCGTACACGCTTGATTACGTCGAGCGGATCTTCGACGACTTCGTCGAGCTGCACGGCGACCGGGCCCGCGCCGAGGACCCGGCGATGATCACCGGGCTCGGCCGGCTCCACGGCCGCACGATCGCGGTTCTGGGCCAGCAGAAAGGCCGCGACACGCATGACCGGATCCGCCGGAACTACGGGATGACGTATCCGGAGGGCTACCGGAAGGCGATGCGTGTCATGGAGATGGCGGAGCGGCACCGTTTTCCGGTCGTGTCGCTCGTCGACACTCCCGGCGCCTATCCCGGCGTAGCGGCGGAGCAGCACGGGCAGGGTGGCGCCATCGCACGGTCACAGGCCCTGATGAGCCGCCTCACCGTTCCGATCGTCGCCTGCGTGATCGGTGAGGGCGGATCGGGTGGAGCGATCGCGATTGCGTTGGCAGACAGGGTTCTCATGCAGGAGAACGCGATGTACTCGGTGATCTCGCCCGAGGGTTGCGCGGCGATCCTCTGGCGCACCGGTGAGGAGCGGGTCAAGGCGGCCGCGGCGCTGAAGCCCGACGCCGCCCACACGCTCGCGCTCGGCGTGATCGACGCGATCGTCCCTGAGCCGGAGGGCGGCGCCCACACGAACTGGGACGAGGCCGCCCGGCTCCTCGGCGAGGCGCTGCAGAGCTCGATGGAGGATCTTTCGGCGATTCCGGGCGACGAGCTGCGCCGCCGCCGCCGCGCTCGTTTCCGGTCACTGGGTGTCTACGCCTCGTCCACAGTGTCCACAGACTTGTCCACCGAGGAAACCCCCACTCCGAAGTAGGAAACGACAGGTTTTGGAAGCATGAGGGTGATCTGGAGCTTCGACAAGGGGCGCTACGTCGAGAGCTGCCGGAGCCGCGGGAAGCCGGCGCGCAAGGCCAGCTAGCCTCGAGATCTCAGTGGCGAAGCTCGACGAGTACCGCCGGAAGCGCGATCCGAAAGAGACTTCGGAGCCCTTCGCCGGCCGAGGGCGCAAGACGAAGGACCCCATCTTCGTGGTGCAGCGGCACGACGCTCGCCGGCTCCACTATGACTTCCGCCTCGAGCGGAACGGCGCGCTCGCGAGCTGGGCGGTGCCGAAGGGGATCCCGCTCGACCCCGGACAGCGCTCGCTCGCCGTCCACGTGGAAGACCATCCGATCGGCTACGCGGCCTTCGAGGGTGAGATCCCGAAGGGCCAATACGGCGCAGGCCTCGTCGAGGTCTGGGACAAGGGCACCTACGAGCTCGTCGAGGAGAAACGCGACGGCGGCCTCACGGTGCGGCTGCACGGCGAGCGGCTCCGGGGCGTCTGGACGCTGGTGCCGGCCAAGCTCGGTGGCGATCCCAAGAACTGGCTACTGCTGAGGAAGCGGGAGGAGGGCTTCCCTCCCGCGCAGGAGCGCCGCGCCTACAAGCCCATGCTCGCAACGCTCGAGTCGGAGGTTCCCAAGGGGCGAGGCTGGGTTTTCGAGGTCAAATGGGACGGCTACCGGGCGATCGCCGACCTCAGAGGCGGTGAGGCGCGATTGACCAGCAGGCAGGGCAACGACCTCACCACGCGGTTCGAATCGGTGGCGAAGGAGATCGCGAAAGCGGTCAAGACGCCGGACTGCGTCCTCGACGGGGAGGTTTGCGCGATCGACGAGGACGGGCGGGTCACGTTCTCCGCGATGCAGCAAGGGAAGAGCGGTACCCACTACGTCTACGTGGCCTTCGACGTGCTCGAGGTGGAGGGGCAGGCGCTGATCGATCTTCCGCTGACCGAGCGGCAGGATCGGCTTGCCGCCCTGCTCGACCGCCGCAACAAGGTCGTTCAGCTCTCGGTGCCCTTCGACGACGGTTTCGTGCTCTTTCGCGCCGCGGAGGAGCAGCGTTTCGAGGGGATCATGGCCAAGAAGGCGGAGTCGCGGTACCTCCCGGGGAAGCGAACCCGGGACTGGCTGAAGATCAAGACCCACGGGCGCCAGGAGTTCGTCATCGCCGGATACACCAAGGGCCAGGGGCGTCGCTCCGGCCGCTTCGGCTCGCTCGTGCTGGGCGTCCACCGCGGCGAGGATCTGGCGTACGCCGGGAACTGCGGCACCGGCTTCACCGACAACGAGATCGACCGGCTGCTGGGAAAGCTGCGGCCGCTCGAGCGGAAGGAGTCGCCGTTCCCGGTCGTCCCGAAGATGCCGAAGGTGCGCAGGGGAGACGTCGTCTGGGTCGACCCCGAGCTCGTCTGCGAGGTCGAGTTCGTGGAGTGGACGCATGAAGGCCACCTACGCGCGCCGGCATACAAAGGGCTTCGGGAGGACAAACCCGCGAAAGAGGTGCGCCGTGAGGAGCCGATCACGAACGAGATCAAGAAGGGCCGCCGGACCCTCAAGCTGACCAACCTGGACAAAACGTTCTGGCCCGAGGAGGGGATCACGAAAGGTGACCTGCTCTCGTACTACCGCGTCGTCGCGCCGGCCGTCGTCCCGCATCTGAAGAACCGGCCCTTCACGATGAAACGGTATCCCGACGGCTGGTCCGGCAAGTTCTTTTTCCAGAAAGACGCCCCGAAGCACATGCCGGAGTGGATCCCGACCCGTCCGTTCATGGCGACCACGCGGGAGAAGCCGCGGCAGCAGCGGAAGATCAACTTCGCCCTCGTGAACGATGAGCTCGCGCTGCTCTGGATGGTGAACATGGGCTGCATCGACCTGAACACCTGGTATTCGCGGGTCGACAAGCCCGAACGCCCCGACTTCGTCCTCTTCGACCTCGATCCGTCAGACGACGTCGGGTTCAAGGAGACCGTCGAGGTCGCGCTGCTCGTCAAGAAGACCCTCGAGGCCGTCGAGCTCGAGAGCGTCGTCAAGACGAGTGGCTCCGACGGGATCCACGTGCTCGTCCCGATCGCCCGGCGGCACACCTTCGACGACACGCGCGAGTTCTCGGAGATAGTGGCGGGGGCACTCGCGAGGACCCGCCGAGGGCTCGTGACGACCGAGTGGACGAAGTCGAAGCGGCGCGGCGTGTTGATCGACTCGAACCAGAACGGCGGAGGAAAGACGCTCGCGTCGGTGTATTCCGTGCGTCCGCGGGAGGGAGCGCCGGTCTCGACGCCGCTCCGGTGGGACGAGGTGAACGAGCGGCTCGACCCGCAGGACTTCACGATGGACGTCGTCCTCGGGCGGCTGGAGAAGCACGGCGATCTCTTCGAGCCCGTCCTGCACGGGAAGCAGTCGCTGACTGCCGCGCTGAGGGCTGTCCGCAAATCGCGCTAGCCGGCCCCCGTCAGCCGGTTAGAAAGAACTTCGTCAGCCGGCCAACCGTGTCGAAACCGAGCCGCCGGTAGAGCTCCTTGGGCCAGTCGTCGCCGTCGGCGACGAGGAAGACGAGGTCGGCCCCCGCCTCTCGAGCCTCTGCGGCGGCACGGAGCACGACCGCGGTGGCATACCCCCGTCCTCGATGCGCCTGCTTCGTTGCGACGTCCTCGACCTGACCGACGCCCTGCGCGACGTAGAGGTCCGCCCAGCTGACGACTTCCCCGTCGACCTTGACGCCGAAGAACTTCGTCATCGCGCGCTCGCCGAGCAACGTCTTCGCCTCGAAGAGCTGCGCGGCGACGCTTTCGCTGCCCCAGGGTTGGGCGAGGATCTCTTCGCTTCGCCCCGGGCGGAGGTCCCTCTCCTCGACCTGCTCGACGACGGAGAGATCGGGCGCTCGTTCGGACTCGCGCAGCTGTGCCATCCAGATGTGCCGGCGGATGCTCCACCCGAGGTCTCGGAATTGCGGCTCGAGCTCTCCGCCGAGCGCCTCGTCGAAGGTGAAGGCTGCGCGATGCTTCAGATTGGCGCCGCCGAGGATACGCTCGGCCTCCTGCGCGACCTCGTCGGCTCCCGCACCGGGCGGCAGCCGCTCGACCAGGAGGTAGTTGGGGTCGTGGCGGTGCGGTAGCGACGGCTCGATCACGCCCACCCCGTACGGCGAGTCGATGTTGGTCGAGCCCGCCATCTCGATCTCCCGCTCGAATCGGTAGATCCGCTGGAGGACGTCAGCCAATTGACAGCATGCGTCCGAGGAGCGTCAGGGCGCCGGCCTTGTCGAGCGGCTCGTTCAGGTTCCCGCACTTGGGCGACTGGACGCATGAAGGACAGCCGTGATCGCATCGGCAGCCGGCGATCATCCGGGCCGTGTCGCCGGCCCAGCCTTCGAAGGCCTCGAAGCCGCGCTCGGTGATTCCGACTCCGCCGGCGTGACCGTCGTAGACGAAGATCGTCGGTCGGCCGGTCTGGAAGTGGAGATTCGTGGAGAGCCCGCCGATATCCCAGCGGTCGCACAT
>JACDAN010000231.1 GCA_013695385.1 Actinomycetota bacterium
CCGCCAGACAGGGCAGCGCGCCAGCGCTGCCCGAAACTAGACGCAGTCCTTGAGGCCTTGCGCCTCCGGCAATGACTCGAGGCGCTTGAGCGTGCTGTTTTCGATCTGGCGAATCCGCTCCCGTGTGACGCCGAAGGCGCGGCCGACCTCCTCGAGCGTGAACGGCTGCGTCCCGAGCAGGCCGTAGCGAAGCTCGATCACGCGCCGCTCGCGATCGGGCAGCGAGTCGAGCGCGCGCTGGACGTCCTCCCTGCGGAGCAGGAGCTGCGTGGTGTCGTACGGAGACTCCGCGCTGTCGTCCTCCACGAAGTCACCGAGCTCCGAGTCCTCCTCCTCCCCGATCGGCTTCTCGAGCGAGATGGGGAGCTGGGACATGCGAATGATCTCGCGCACCTCCTCCGGGGTGATCTCCAGCTCTTCTGCGACTTCCTCAGGTTGCGGCTCACGGCCGAGCCGCTGGACGAGCTGGCGTTCGATATGGACGACCTTGTTCAGCTTCTCGACCATGTGGACCGGGATCCGGATCGTCCGAGCCTTGTCCGCGATCGCGCGTGTCACCGCCTGGCGGATCCACCAGGTCGCATACGTCGAGAACTTGTAGCCCTTGCGGTAGTCGAACTTCTCCACGGCGCGGATCAGTCCGAGCGAGCCTTCCTGGATCAGGTCGAGGAAGGACAACCCCCGGCCGAGGTAGCCCTTCGCGATCGAGACGACGAGGCGAAGGTTCGCCTCTGTCATCTGCGTCTTCGCGTACATGTCGCCGCGCTCGATCCGCTTGGCCAGATAGACCTCCTGGTCGGCGGTCAGGAGCGGAACCTTGCCGATCTCGCGGAGGTACAGGCGCAAGGAGTCGAGGGAGGGCTCGACGGTGAGGTCGAGCTTCGCGGTCTTCGCGTTCTCCTTGTCGTCGCCGCCCGCCAGCGCCGGCTGCTCATGGGGCGGATGCTTGTGCTGCTCGCCCTCCATGAGCTCGACCGAGTGGTCGACGAGGTAGGTGTAGAAGTCCTCGATCTGCTCTTTGGTGAGCTCCACCTCCTCGAGCGTCGAGACGATCTCGTCGTAGGTGAGGAACCCCTTTTCCTGCCCCTCCTGGACGAGCTTGTGGAGCTCTTCGACGTCGGGAAGCGAGATATCGACCGTGAGCAATGGGACCTCGGCTTTCTCCGTGCTTGGACGGGATACGACCTACACACGCGAGAGCCGACCTCTCCCTCCGGCTCCCCTCCGGCCGCCGGATACTACAACGCTGTCCACAGGGGGCCAACCTTTTTCCGACCCCTGTGGAAAGTGTCATTCGGCGCGTATCTCCCCGACCTTCTCGCCCCGGCTGTTCGTGAGCGGGGCCGTCTCGAGGGAGCGGGTGTCGCAGCCGAGTCGCGCAAGAAAAGCCGCCACGGCAGGTCCGACCGCGCGTGAGGATCCGTCCGCAACCTTGAGCGCGACGCCGAGACCGTCCGGCCCCCCGGCGCAAATGAGTCCCTCGGCGGCCGCCTTCGACACCCAGCCCTCGAGGCTCTCCATCAGAACGGTGTCGGGCGCGCCCGGGCCGCGGATCAAGCGCGGGTGAGCACGCATCGCGGTGACGACCCTCGAACCGCCGTCCAGATGTCGGAATCGGGCGAAGATGTGGGCCATCCGCTCGAGCGGAAGGGCGAAGGTGACGACGCCGCACCCGTCGACCTCTGTCGGAAGCTCGTCCTCTCCGAGCTCCGCGGCGCTCGCAATCTCGGCCCGCATCGTTCGCTGGCAGGGGTGGTCGGCGAGGCGGTAGTCGCGCGAGTCCCAGCCCTCCGCACGGCAGAGGGCGAGGAAACCCGCGTGCTTTCCCGAGCAGTTGTGCCGGATCGGCGCGGGCGGATCTCCCGCGGGTCCGCACTCGAGCTCATCCTCGCCCGCCGGGGCCTTGGCGAGGAGCGAGTGCACGGCTCCGACCTGCTCCGGGTCGGCGAGGTGCGAGGCACAGGCGATTGCGAGCTGTCTGTCGTCCAGGTCGGGAACGGCGCGTACGAGCGGAAGGGCCTGAAGAGGCTTGGCCGAGGAACGGAACAGGGTGACGAGGCTCCCCTCACCTGCCTCGGCGACCACCGCCCCGTCCCTGACGGCCACGGCATGGACGGTGTGCCGAGCCTCGATGATCGAGCCGCGCCGGACGGCTACCGTGATCGGATCAGCCATGGATGTCGCAGCCTAGATGGGTGGTGTCTCAAGCATCGATGCCTGAGTTTCCCGAGATGGAGGCGTGGCGGCGCCAGCTCGACGACCCCGTGCGCGCCTTCCCGATCCAAGAGGCCGGGCCGGCGCACATCGCCACCCTGAAAACCTACGACCCTCCGCTCTCGGCGCTCGAGGGGCGGCGGTTCGAGGGCGTCGAGCGGCGTGCGAAGCGGCTCCTCCTCCCCACCGACGACGGCGAGCTCGTCCTGCTCGTCCACCTGATGACCGCCGGGCGGCTCAGGTACCTCCGCGCCGGTGAAGCAGGGCCGAAGACGCCGGCGTTCCGGATCGCCTTCGAGGGCGGGACGCGCCTCGTCCTCACCGAAGCCGGCGCCAAGAAGCGTGCCGGCGTCTGGCTGCTGACGCCGGATCAGGTCGAGGAGGAGCTTGGTCACCTCGGTCCGGAGGCGTACCGGATCGGCGCGAAGAGGCTCGGCGAAATCGTCGCCGTGGACTCGCGCCGCCTCCACTCGCTCCTGCGCGACCAGCGGGCGCTGGCCGGAATCGGCCGGGCATGGGCGAACGAGATCCTCCATCGCGCGCAGCTCTCGCCGTATGCCTCGACGAAGGACGTGACCCCCGAGCAGATCGCACGGCTCGCCGGGGCGATCGACGCCGAGCTGGGACGCGGGCTCGAGCTTCGAGAGCTGGGGAAGAAAGACAAGGAGACCTATCGCGTCCACAAGAAGCTCGGCGAGCCCTGTTACGTGTGCGGGACGCCGATCGCCCAGGTCGACTTCGAGCAACACACGATCTTTTACTGCCCGAAGTGCCAGACCGCCGGGCGGACGCTCAAGGACCGCCGCCTGTCGCGCTTACTGCGGTAGCCGGGCGACGAGGCGGTCACCGTCTTCCTCGAAGACGACCCCGGAGGTTTCCAGCAGCTTGGTCGCAACGGCGGAGCCGAAGTCCTTCAGCTCCCGGCCGAACGCGATCTCTGCGACCCCCTCGCCGACGGGGCCGATCGACACC
>JACDAN010000209.1 GCA_013695385.1 Actinomycetota bacterium
GTGAACTGGGTGCCGTGGTCGGAATGGATCACCGTCCCGCGGCTGGCGTCGCGTTGCTCGACCGCCATCCCGAGCGCGTTGCAGGTCATGCCGGCGGTCGGGTTGTGGCTGATCGACCAGCCGACGACGCGGCGGCTGAACGCGTCGAGCACGACCGCGCAGTAGACCGTGCCTTCGCGGGTCGGATGCTCGGTGATATCGGTCAGCCATAACTCATTCGGCCGGCTGCGGCGGAACTGCCGGTCGACGAGATCCTCCGTGGTCGCCAAGCCGGGCGCGCCCCTCCACTTGCGGGCGCCGTTGCGGCCCGCGATGCCGGCGCGCTGCATCAGCATCGCGACCGCGTTGTGGCCGACCCGGATCCCGCGTCCGAGCACCAGTTCGGCGTGCACCCGGTTCGCGCCGTAGCTGCCGTAGGAGGCCGCATGCACTTCTCGGATGACGTCGGTCAGCCACGCGTGCCGAACCGTCCGCGGCGAGGGCGGCCGGAACCGCCAGGCATAGAAGCCGGCGCAGGACACGCCCAGCACCCGACAGGCGACCTCGACCGGCAGCCCCTCGCCGGCCATCACCGAGATCGCCTCGAACCGCCTTTTGGGCGCACCTCCTCCTTCAACAGCTCCGCGGCCCGCCGATGGACCGCCAACTCCGTCTCCAACGCCCGAATCCGCAGCCGCGCCGCCCGCAGCTCCTCCCGCTCAGCGGAACTCAACCCCGGCAGCTCGCCGCTGTCGATCTGCTCCTGCCGCCGCCAGCTGTAGATCGACTGGTCGCTGACCTCGAGCAACCGCGCGACCTCGGCGACCGTCTTTCCCGCCGCGACCAGATCCAGCGCCCGCCGACGGAACTCCGCCGGATACCCCTTCCGCCCCATCACGACCTCCTCTCGAGGCCGCCCGAGTTTAGAAACCGGACCCTACGGAACCGGGGCTACAGCATCGGCAGCGGCACTTCGCGCATCGGCTGACGACTCCCGCGCTTCGGCATCTGCTTCTCGAGCGTCGGCCGCGACAGTGCGGGCATCGGCTACCACGTCGCGCAAATCGGCTTCGGCGCCACGCGCATCCGCCACGAGTTCGCGCACATCGGCGCTCGCGGCCCGCTTGTCCGCAGTCGCCTCGCGCGCGTCGGCATCCGCGTCGCGAGCATCGGCAACGGTCGCGCGCGCGTCGGCCGTCGCGTCCTGAGCCTCGGCACCGACGCTGTACGGGTCGGCGTCAAGCGGGCGCTCTGGCTTGCCGCGAGCATTTTCAACGTCAGAGTCCACCAATCCAGTATGAGGCCTTCGGCACGACAATGCTTGCGAGCCCGTGGTTAGTTTGGCGTGGGAGCCTTGCCGGCCTGCGACCACCGACTCGCCCAGGCGGCGCGCCGGCAAGCCCTGGTGGCGTTGTCGTATCCAGCGGCGCTCGGCTTGCCGTTGTGGACGCTGCCGTTCAGCTGTGGGGAAGACCTGACGCCGCTAACTGGTGCTGTGATCTTCGTCTCACCGCTGCTTCTCGTCGGCGGCTTCGTGCTACTGGTTGCGCCGAGGCCGCGCCGACTCGGCTACTGGGGGTCGCTATCGCGTTTGGCCTTCCGCTCTGGTACGTCGCGGCTCTGAGCACTGGCTGCAGCACCGCCTGAGAGGCACGCCGGCTTGCGCCAGTGTTCAGGAGTGTCTCTTGAGCGGCCAAGCTTGCCGTAGCACCAAAGCTGCAGCGTCGAGTTCTTCCCGTGGTCGTACTGCGTGGTCGGGTGGGAGTTGAAGCCCGAATCCGTCGGCGGCAAAGCGCGCGAAGACATGCAGGTGCACGTGGAAGACGTCCTGTCCGGCTGCGGCACCGTCTGCGAGGAAGAAGTTGACGCCCTCGCAACGCAGCACCGATTGCCGCAACGCTGCGGCGGCACGTTGCCCGACGCGGAACAGCTCTGCGCCATCCTGAGGATCGAGTTCGGCGAGCGAGGTTGCGTGCTGACGAGGTACGACGAGCAGGTGCCCGGACGTCAGCGGCTGGATGTCCAGGAACGCAAGCGTCCGTTCGTCTTCGTGAACGACGCTGGCCTCGAGTTCGCCGGCGATGATCCGACAGAAGACGCAATCCGGTGCTTCCGACACGCGTACGATCCTACGGCTGCGCTGATCGCGAAGAGGATCATTACTCACGTGGGCGAGCGTGCTCTCATCCGAGGCGGGCAGTGTGTTGCCGCTGTGCTCTACGAAGTCAAGTCGAACCGCTCGCGAATGTCGCCTGAGTAAGCCGACCGAATTCGGGTACGGAGTCGCCCAACTGGGCGCAGTTTTTCATCCAGCCGCTTCCGTCGTTTTCGCGGCGAACAGCTCCCAGTCGCCCGGGACACCGCGCAGCGCATGCGTTCCGCGTCCCTGGAACTCGATCCCTGAACCCGCGGTCAGGTCCTTCACCGTGCGCGTGACAAGAACGTCGCCCGCGATCCCCAGCGCGGCGACACGAGCGCCGACGTGGACGGCGATGCCGCCGATTCCTTCGTCAACGATCTCGACCTCGCCGGTGTGGACGCCGGCGCGTACGTCGAGCTGCAGGGACGCCAGCTCCGAGACGATCGCGAGCGCCGATCGAACGGCGCGCGCGGGGCCATTGAACGTCGCAAGAAAACCGTCGCCCGCCCGATCGACCTCCTGCCCGCCGTAGCGTGCGAGCACCCGTCGAACCGCCTCGTTGTGTTCCTCGAGAAGCTCGCGCCAGCGCAGGTCGCCGAGCTCGGCGACGCGTTCGGTCGAGCCTACGAGATCCGTGAAGAGGATCGTCAGAAGGACGCGGTCGGGCTCCCGGATCGGGCGATCGCCGGTGACAAATGCCGCCACCTCGTCCACGAGTGCGTCCTGGTCGCCGACCCACGGCAGGTAATCGCGGCCGGGAACCACGACGAACGACGCATTGGGCAGCTGCTCGGCGATCCATCGTCCTTCGGCGACGCCGTCGACGTCGACGCCGCCCTTCGGCAACTTGGTAGCCTCGCGTACGAGGACGAGGGTCGGAACGTGGACGTGGGGAAGAATGGCTCGAACATCCACAGCTGCACTCATCTCGGCATAGGTCCGGAACGACGTCGGGCTTCCAGCTGCCCGCAGAACCCGAGCAGTCCATTCGATGGTTCGTTCGTCGCCTGCGGCCGACGGGGCGAGCCTGGCGAGCCACTCGGCCGCAAACTCGGTCGTGCCCCACAGACGCGTCGATCGCTCGCGCCACGCCTCTTGCTGCTCGAGTGTCGACCCCCACGGATAGTCGTCCGTTCGCAAGCCTCCTTTTGCATTTGGGCTGTACAGAACGAGCGACGATGTTCGCTCGGGGTACGTGGCGGCGAAGAGCAGTGCGATCGGGCTCCCGTAGCCTTGGCCGAGAACAGCCGCTTGCCCGACTCCGAGATCGTCAAGCACAGCGCGGATGTCGTCGATCCGCTGCTCGAGTGACGGCACGCTCTCTGTCCTGACGCGATCGGAGAGTCCGAGCCCTCGCCGATCGAAGACGATGACGCGGGCGAAGGTCGCGAGCCGCCGGAGGAACCGGGCCAGCGCCGGCTCCTCCCAGTACAGGTCGAGCTGTGAAACCCAACCTTGCACCCAGACGAGGTCGTGCCCTGCGCCGAACGCCTGGTAGGCGATTTGGAGGTCGCCGCTCGTCGCGTAATGGGTCTCGGGCCTGCTCTTCAACTCAGGACCCAAGTAAAGCGCCTTTGGGCTCGCCAACACTCGCTCTCCG
>JACDAN010000237.1 GCA_013695385.1 Actinomycetota bacterium
AGAAATCTTGATCGAGGAAGGACAGGCAGCTCCCACCTTCAGCCTCCAGAGCGACTCGGGCGAGGAGGTCTCACTCGAGTCGCTGCGCGGAAAGCCGATCGTTCTCTACTTCTATCCCAAGGACGACACGCCCGGCTGCACCACGCAGCCTGCGGGATCCGCGACGCCTGGGGAGAGTTCCAGAAGCGCGGGGCGGTCGTTCTCGGCGTGAGCCCGGACAGCGAGAAATCGCATGCGAAGTTTCGGGACAAGCACGAGCTCCCGTTCACGCTCCTCGCCGACGAGGACCACTCGGTCGCAAACGCGTACGGCGCCTGGGTCGAGAAGCGCATGGCCGGCAAGACCTACATGGGCGTCGAGCGCTCGACGTTCGTCATCGACGCGGACGGCAACCTCGCGAAGGTGATGCGGCGCGTCAAGCCTGACACGCACGCGGACGAGGTTCTGGCCGCGCTCTCTCAGTAGGACTACGCGGGCGCCTCGCGCGCGTTCCGCTCGAACTTGTGCCAGGCCTTGTCGCCGTGCAGGAATCTCCACGACCCCTTCAGCCGCGCCCATACGATGAGCGGCCGATAAAGCACGAGGTCGAAGGGGGCGAGCAGAAGGAGCCGGGCAAGGTCGCGCTTCCGGTACGTTCGCGACTGCAAGTCGTCGAGCAGGATCGCGCACGCTGTCAGCGCTGCGTTCGTAAAGGCGATCGCGAGCAGCATGACTCCGAACACGGTGAGATCGAAGACGCCGAGCACGAGGGAGAGCGGGAGTGACACGAGCGCGAGCACCTCGAATGCAGGCGCCAAGACCTCGGTGAGGAGATAGAACGGCGCTCCGACAAGACCCACGCTCTTGTAGCGAGGTCTGAACCACATGCCCCGGTAGTGCCACACGGTCTCGTCGATCACACGCTGCCAGCGCTCGCGCTGGGCGACCAGCTTTCCGGCCGTGTCCGGGCCCTCCGTGGTTCCGACGTTGTCGGGCAGGCAGAGGATCTCGTAGTCGCGGCCCTCTCTCAGGAACCGCTCGTGGACACGAAAAGTGAGCTCGATGTCCTCGCAGGTGAACTCACGCGAGTAGCCTCCGACCTCCTCGAGCACGTCTCTGCGCCAGATCTGGAATGCCCCGACCGAGCAGAGCATGAAGCCGAGCTTCGACCAGGCGAGACGGTTGTTGAAGAACGCGCGCAGATAGTCCAGGTGCTGATAGGCGAGAAGCGGGCTGCCGTCGATCGGACGCTTCCCGGGGGGCGCCGCCATCGCGTGCTCGGGGTCGCGGGCGATCGTCAGATGGCTGGTGACCCCTATGACGCGGGCCGGGTCCTGGATGACGAGCCGCATTCCCTTGAGGAGCGCGTCGCGGTCGAACACCGTGTCCGCATCGACACCGCACACGTAACGGAAGCGAGCGACGTTGAGCCCGGCGTTCAGTGCGTCCGCCTTTCCACCGTTCTCCTTGTCGACGACGACGAGATTCGGGTGCTCCGTGCTGCGGTAGATCGCGCGCACCTCCTCGGTCTCGAAGATCCGGCGGACGAACATCTCATTCGGCTCCAGCTCGAACAGGTTACGAAGCCGTGCGAGCGTGGCGTCGTTCGAGCCGTCGTTGATGACGATCACCTCGTACTCCGGATAGTCGAGAGCGAGCAGCGATCTCACCGTGGACTCGATTGCCGACTCCTCGTCGTAGGCGGCGACAATCACGCTGACCGGGATCGTGAACCGCGACGATGCGAGCACGCGGTAGTCCTCGCTCGAGGTCTCATGCCGTCGCACCCCGTTCTCGATCGCGGCGATCGCGACGAGGACGACATAGACGAGGTTGGTCAAGAGGAGATACCCAAGGCAGACGAGGACGACGATGCCGAGCGCTTCGGTCATGCCGCTCTCGCGTTCCTCGACGGACGCCGCTCTTCGGCGCGGTGTTCGGCCGCATCGCGAAGACCTTCGCCGCCAGCTTCGTAAATGCGCTCGAGAAGCGGACTTTCGGGCTGTTCGAGCGCAAGCGCGTCCACGAAGCCAATGTCTTGAAGCACCTCCGCGGCTCCGTTTCGAGCGAAGGGATCGGCGTGTGTGAGAACTGGCAGCAAGACGGGAACTGCGTCCGAGCCCATGCCACGAAACGCGTCCTTCGCGGCCGAGCGAACCCACCACTGTGGGTCTGCCAGCAGACGCGAGATCGCGGGACCCGCGGCGACGCCGAGAACGTGTCCCGCCGCGCGGGCGGCGTGCACGCGCACGAACCAGGCCGGATCGTCCAGTCGGGCGAGAGTCGCGGCGCCCACCGCGTCGCCACTGCGCGTTCCCAGTGTCTCCACGGCCGCGGCCCGAACATTCGGATCCGGGTCCCACGTGAGCGCGATCATGTTCTCGTGGGCGATCTCCGGATAAGGGCAGAGCAACGTCGCCCCCCAGAAGCGAACCGCCGGATCGCGGTCGCGCAGCAGCGGCATGAACCGCAACCCCGGCGCGGGCGCGAGGCGCTCGAGCTCGGCGGCGATCCTGGATCTCGGCGCGCTTCCGCTCCGGAGCGCGGCGACGAGGATCTCGATCGCCCATTCGTCCCCGAGGTCCCCGAGGCTGCGAATGGCGGCGGTCGCGATCCTCGGGTCAGGGTCTGCGAGGGCGGGATGAAGCAGCGATGGCGCGGCGAGGTCATGGGCGCGCGCGAGGCGCGTGAGCGCCGCAACGCGCCGCCATCGTCCCCACTCGGTGCGGGGACGGCCACGAGCGCGCCGAATGAGCCGCGCGGACTCCCGAGGGCGAAGCTCGTCGACCCGCACGTCTCTGAGCCTTCGGTCGTAGCGCAGGCGACCAAGCACGACCGCCACTGACAGGGCTATCCACGCGGGGAGCGCGAGCGCGAGCACGAGGATCGCGACGCGGAGTACGAGCGCGTCCACCCCTCGTTGGTCGTCCATGTACGGCGGTCGACTGTCCCTCGAACGAGGGATCCCGCGCGCGAGCGGACTCCATCGCCACAATCGGAGCATGAGCGGCTTCCACCACGACGAACACCCTGAGCAGACGAGTGGCGACCTCGAACAGCTGCTCCTGGACGCGGAGGCAAAGTGGTCACTCCGCGACGACGAGGGCGCGGCCGCGACTTTGGAACGAGCCCTCGCACTCGTCTGGGGTCGCCCGGACGAGGTCTTGCGCGTCTCT
Organism: Actinomycetota bacterium; assembly: GCA_013695385.1. Lineage (GTDB taxonomy): Bacteria > Actinomycetota > Thermoleophilia > Gaiellales > Gaiellaceae > JACDAN01. Next base: position 3,156 of record JACDAN010000237.1, read on the forward strand.
GAGATTGCAACGAGGCTTGTCGGCGCGCGGCCCTCGGAGGCCCTGGCGAGGTTCGCCCGGCGCGCCGCCGAAGGCGCCGAGGCACTCGACGTGAGCCCAACCCGCTCAGCCGGCCATGGGGACGCTTCGACGAAGACACGGCAGGAGAGGCGGCGGGGGCGCCTTGGCTTGGTTCAACTTGCCGTCTTTACCGTCGTCGTTCTCGTGGTGCTCGTCGTGCAATACCTCGAGGCAGTTCGTTGATGCGGATGAGAGGACTTGAACCTCCACGCCCTTTCGGGCACACGGACCTGAACCGTGCGCGTCTACCAATTCCGCCACATCCGCGCGGCCTACCGATTCTAGCCTCGGCTCGTCTCA